>CALXOY010000052.1 GCA_944390145.1 uncultured Duodenibacillus sp. | reverse complement strand
CTGCTTTTCCGTCTGGGGCCACGACTTTCGCGTCGACTACCTTTTTATTGCGGACTTCATCAAAAAGCTCGAGGACTCCTACAACGGCGGCACGAAGATCGCCGTCTCGTGCTTTACCGCCACCGCCAAGCAGAAGGTGATCCAGGACATCTGCGACTACTTCCGCAACAAGCTCGGCTTAAACCTGCAGATACTTGCCACCACCGCCGAACGAAAGAACCTGAGCTACCGCGTCATTCACGTGGAAAACGACACGGAGCGCTATGTGCGGCTACGAGAGCTTCTCGAAGCTGCCGCGGGCTCGAGCATCGTCTACGTCTCGACCGTGCGCGAAACAACGGAACTAGCCGCAGCGCTCAACGCCGACGGGTTTGACGCCGTGCCCTTTGCCGGGCGCATGGATGCGGCGGAGAAAACCGTCAACCAGGACCTCTTCTTGTCGGGCCAGGTGAAGACCATTGTGGCCACCAACGCCTTCGGCATGGGCGTTGACAAAAAGGACGTGCGGCTCGTTGTGCACTACAACATCTCCTCGTCGCTTGAAAACTACGTGCAGGAGGCAGGACGCGCCGGGCGCGACGAGTCGATTCACGCCGACTGCTGCATCCTCTTTAACGAGGAGGATCTGAACGCCCACTTCGCCCTGCTGCGGCAGTCCAAGCTCACGCAGGCTGACATCCAGTTCATCTGGACCGCAATCAAGTCGATGCGCACCAAGCGCTTTTCGATCTCGGCGCTTGAGCTCGCGCGCAAGGCGGGGCTTGAGTGCGACGAGCTGCAGCTTGAAAACAAGGTCAAAAACGCCGTGGCGGCCCTTGAGATTGCGGGCTACGTGAAGCGCACGATGAACGCGCCGCGCATCTACGCCACAAGCGTTGCCGTGCAAAGCACGATGCAGGCGCGCGCGATCATTGAGGCAAGCCCGCTTTTTGAGTCGGCCGACGAAGTGACCGACGCCGTGCGCATTGTGAGTTCGCTCATCTCGGCGCGCTCGGGCTACAAAACCAAGGGCGAGCCCGCCGAAAGCCGCACCGACTATCTCGCTGACCGACTCGGAATTGCGCTGCCGCAGGTCGTCTCCATCATCGGAAAACTGCGCCAGGCCGGGGTGCTCCATGACGACAACGACATGACGGCGACCGTCACCCGCAAGGGGATCCGGCAGGCCGCGCAGACGCTTGCCTGCTATCAGGGGATCGAGCAGATGATTCTGCGGCGCCTTGATGAAAAGGGGCGCGCGGAATTTAATGTCAAGGAGCTCAACAACGAGGCGCTGGGTGCGGGCCTTGCAAGCGACCTGCGCAAGATCACCACGCTTTTGATGTACCTGCGCACGGTGGGGCTTTTTGACGAAATGCACCGCGCCCGCGGCTCGCAGAACGTGCGGATCAGAACGGCCCGCACCGTCAAGATGCTGCAGGACGCCGCGCAATTGCGCGCAGACCTTTGCGCCTACATTGTGGATGCGTTAAAAACCGAAGGCGAACAGAATGGGCCGTTGAAGCGCACGGAAGCCGCCGTGGTCGCCTTCTCGCCCGTGCAGCTGCTGCAGAACTTTCAGAAGGCAAGCTGGCTTACCGACGCACAAAACGTCACGCTGCGCGACGTGGAAAATGCGCTTTTGCTGCTGCACCGCGCCGGCGTCATTGCGCTTGAGGGCGGCTTCATGATCTCCTACCAGGGGATGACGATCGAGCGGCTGGAACTTGACAACAAGCGCCGCTATCGTCGTCAGGACTACGCGCAGTTTTCCGAACACTACCGGCAGAAGGTCCAGCAGGTGCACATCGTGGGCCGCTACGCCAACCTCATGCTCTCGGACTACGAAGCGGCGCTGCAGTATGTGCGCGACTACTTCGAGATGGGCTACCAGGAGTTTCTCGACAAGTACTTTGCGGGATCGGCCGCAGCCGACCTCAATGTGGGCCTGACGCCCGCGCTCAGAAAGCGCATCTTCGGGGACCTTTCCGAAAAGCAGATGGAGATCCTCGACGAGCAGTCGCAGTTTGTGGTGGTGGCCGCGGGCCCGGGCAGCGGCAAAACCCGCGTGCTCGTCCATAAGCTCGCAAGCCTCTTGGTGCGTGAAGACGTGCGAAGCGAACAGCTTTTGATGCTCACGTTTTCGCGGTCGGCTGCCACGGAATTCAAGCACCGTCTGATTGAACTCGTGGGCAAGGCCGCCTATTTCGTCGACATCAAGACCTTCCACTCCTTTGCCTTTGACGTGCTCGGTCGCTTCGGGTCGCTTGAAGAAGCCGACGGCATCGTCGATCAGGCCGCGCGCGAAATCCGTGCGGGCAACGCCGAGCCCTCGCGCATCGGCAAGTCGGTGCTCGTAATAGATGAGGCGCAGGACATGGATGCGGCCGAGGCGCGGCTTGTGGAGGCGCTGATCGACCACAACGAGGCGCTGCGCGTGATCGCCGTGGGCGACGACGACCAGAACATCTACGCGTTTCGCGGCGCCGACGGCCGCTTCATGCAGGATCTGATCACCAAGCGCGATGCCGTGCGCCACGAGATGACGGACAACTACCGCAGCGCCGTCGATGTCGTGAACTTCAGCAATGCGTTTGTGAGCCGCATCCGTGCGCGCTTGAAGACCCATGCACTTGCCGCCGTGCGGCCTGACAAGGGTTCGGTGCGGCTTGTAAGCCACGCGGGCGCCAATTTTGAAGAGGGGCTTGTGAAGGGCCTCGTGGAGGATCTTGCCACCGGCAAACTCACCGGCAGCTGCGCCGTGCTTACCTCCACCAATGAAGAGGCCTTTACGATCTGCTCGATGCTGCGCCGTGAGCAGGTGCCGGTGTCGCTCATTCAAACCCACAAGGGGGCGGCGCTTTTCAATCTTGCGGAAGTCAGAGCCCTTTTGAAGTTTCTCACCGCACAGATGCACGGGGAAAAGCGCGCCTCGGTGCGGCTTTTTGAAGACGCGGGCAAGTGGCTGAAGGCAAGCTACGGCGCAAGCATCTGGACCGATAACGTGCTGCGGCTTGTGGACGCCTTCACCGGGGTGCTGCCCGCCGACGGCGTTTTCTACCTTGCCGACTTCGAGGAGTTTGTCAAGGAGTCGCGGCTCGAAGACACCTTTGAGCGCAGCGCCTCGAGCGTCGTGGTCTCCACCATCCACAAAGCCAAGGGCCGCGAGTTTGACCACGTCTACATCCTCTACAAGCCCCGGACCTTTGAAAACGATGACGCAAGACGCAAGCTCTACGTCGGCATGACCCGTGCGCGCAACGATCTCACGATTCACTACTGCGGCGCGCTTTTAAGTCAGATTGCCCCTGACATTGCCGCGGTCAGGATTGACGAGACCGTCTACCCGCCTGTGGAAGAGCTCACGGTGCCGCTCACCCACGAAGACGTGTGGCTGAGCTACTTTGCCGACAAAAAGCGCCTCATTCTTTCAATGCGCTCGGGCTGCCCCCTGCAGCCCATCGAAGAGGGCCTCACGGTGCGCACCTCCACGGGCGTCGTGCGGCTTGTCGTCTACTCCAAGGCCTTCCAATCAAGACTTGCCCAGCTCAAGAAAAACGGCTACGCCATTGAATCGGCAGAAATCGGCTTTATCGTGGCGTGGCGGGAACAGCCCGAGGAGCCCGAGCTTGCAATCGTGCTGCCCACGCTGCATCTCAGACGCAAAACCGTGGCCTCATCACAGGTCGCGTTTGACTTTTGACCGCCGCATTGCCCGAGCGTCTGTGCAAGTTTGCAAATAAGTTTGCCAAGTTGTTCGTGCGCCGGCGCCTTTGCTGCCGGCGTCACTATGATGGACGGCAGGACAAAGCCTTTCAGGAGACGACAATGACTCGTGCCATCTCGCGCAGGCGCGCCTTGCAGAATACTGCCGCGCTATTGACGTTGAGCTTTTTGCCAGTAAGCGTTTTTGCAAGATCCGAAGCGAATTACCAGCCGCAGCCAGCCTCAAGTCTTGAGCCGCCGCAGGCGACTTCTGCGCCCAGAGGTCCTGCCCGGCCGGATCCGCAGCCGCCAAGAGGAGCGCCTGCGCCAAAGACAAACATCCCGCGGCCGCCTCGTCCGGCTGCCTCCACACCACGTCCGGTATACAGGCCGCAGCCTGCGGGCGGCTTTAGAGGCGGATTCGGACGTCGTTGAGATCAACAGCAGCTTCGGCTGGTCTGTCCGGACAAGCACGGGTATTTCCGAGCCGGCGGACTGATGACCCAGGTTGATGCGTTTTTGCCGCCGCGCTCATCCGTCTCATGCACCGCAAAACCGGATGACTGCGGTGTCAAAGCGCAGCAGTCTGTCCTCACAAGCAACGGCGAGCGTGTGCACCTGCTCTTTGAGGATGCGGTTGAAAAGCTGCTTGAGCCCCGGCTTGGTGCAGTTGAGTCCGCTGCCGATGTCCGTGAGGACTTCTCCACAGCCGGCTGACTTCAACCGCTGCACCTGGCGCTTGAGATCCTCCTTCTGGTCATGCGAAGAAACGCGGGCGTAGCCGATATGCTTCCTGCCGCTGCCCGAAGGCGCAGATTCGAGTGCGAACCGCTGGTGGCCTCCCAGCGTCGAACCGTGCTTGGACTCACGCCGTATCGCTTGGCAATAACGCTGATGGAACACAGTGTCATGGCATCCTCCGGTTGAAAAGATGCTCGTGCTCCTCATTATCAGTTTAGCGGTTAAGGGTTTGGTTGCAGCACGTTATGAGAGATTTGGGAGGTTTTTGCCCAACGAGTGGAAGCCCAATTTTGGAACGCCTTCGCACCAACATAGAACACAAACCCGTCTTTTTTCCTTAGGCCCAAAATCAAAATCGCCGCGTTTTAAGAGAGTTGTCCACCTATTTTGATCCTGGCACGGATTTTGCTTTGTTTTCTTCAACTTACGATCCAACCTATTGTTTCAGAAGGAGAAAATGGGCAATGAGCGGCACTTACTCGACATCGGTCCCGAATGGCGCCAGTGCCAATAACGTCGGCTTTTCAAAACACCTCGGTCTGTGGCTTGCCTTTGCAGTACTTGCCGTAATTGTTTTAGCCCCCGTTCAACCCGGGTTGTCCGAAGCCGGGCAACGCATGATCGGCATCATGATTTTTGCGGTCATCATTTGGGCATCCAATGCCGTTTCTTATCCAGTGTCAGCCGGCATCATCATGGCACTCACAGCATTGCTGATCGGCTTTTCACCGAAACCCGGAACCGATGCGACCTTTGGAACGGTCGCTGCAATGAAAATAGCCCTCGCCGGTTTTTCCTCACCGGCCTTCTGCCTTGTTGGTGCAGCGCTCTTTTTGTCCGCGGCCATGACAAAAACCGGACTTGACAAGCGAATCGCGCTCGTCATTTTATCCAAAATCGGAACAACGCCTGCGCGGGTGGTCCTTGGCCTCATCCTTTGCGGTCTGGTCTTAAGCTTTTTCGTGCCGTCGACAACTGCTCGCGTGGCGTGTCTGGTTCCAATCGTGATTGGCATGGTGCGCGTCTTCGGTCTTTCTCCGACCTCGTCCTTTGCCGGGATGCTGATGATCACCGTTGCTCAGATCGACTCCGTATGGAATGTCGGGATCAAGACCGCGGCCGCCCAAAACATGGTGGCTGTCAACTTTATCCGCGACATCACCGGCACCGACATCTCCTGGCTGGAATGGTTCACGGCGGCGGCTCCGTTCGCGATCTTAATGTCCGTGTCGCTCTATTTTGTTGTCACCCGAATGGTGAAGGCAGACGTCACTGCAATCAACGGCGGCACGCAGGCTATCAAAAAGAGCCTTGCCGAACTTGGAAGAATCAGTAAAGACGAACTCAAGCTTCTCGTTGTCTCATGCATCCTGCTTTTTCTGTGGGTCACGGAAAAGCAGCTTCACTCCATTGACACGACGACAAGCACGGTCTGCGCCATTGCGCTGCTGATGCTCCCACAAATCGGCGTGATGCAATGGAAGGAAATCGTCGGCAAAATCAACTGG
Source organism: uncultured Duodenibacillus sp. (assembly GCA_944390145.1). Classification (GTDB taxonomy): domain Bacteria; phylum Pseudomonadota; class Gammaproteobacteria; order Burkholderiales; family Burkholderiaceae_F; genus Duodenibacillus. Next base: position 16,937 of record CALXOY010000052.1, on the reverse strand, counting down.
GGTACCATTTTGCTTTTCGGCGTTGGCATTTCGTTGGGCTCGGGCCTGCTCTCAACAAAGGCCGCCCAGTGGCTTGCCGATACGATCGTCGCCTATTTTGGTCTGACGCATTCGTCGCCATTTTTCGTGATTGCCGTCATGTCTGCTTTTCTGATCGTGATCCACCTGGGATTTGCATCTGCCACGGGGCTTGCCGCAGCCGTCATTCCCATCGTGATTGCCGTTTGCACGGCGCTGGCAACACCGGACGTCAACATCATCGGCATGACCATGATCCTGCAGTTCACGGTGAGTTTCGGCTACATCCTTCCAGTGAATGCACCGCAGAACATGATTGCCTATTCGACCGGAGCCTTTTCGGTTGCGACATTTGCCAAGGTAGGAGTCGTGCTGACCATCATTGCCTACGCACTCATCCTCTTGATGTCTGCAACCTACTGGAGCTGGATCGGTCTGGTGTAGACAGAAAAGCCGTGTCGCCGGCCGAAACACCGACGACACGGCTTATGGTTCCAAATTAGGAGAGATTTGGGAGGTTTTTATCCAACTAGTTGAAACCCCTCAATTACGTTTGAGCACTGAGCTTCTTTCATTAGCCAGGTCAACCAGAAAAGATCTGCTTTTGCTGATGCACGCATCATGCCATCAAGTCTGCAGAGCTCTACCAGTGCTTTATTCTCAAGATATCCAAAGTTCTTCCATGGACACTCATCACCAGCCAAAGGCAGCGGTGACAAGACAAAAGGAATTGGAGCCATTTGTATAACTTAAAACGCGCTTCAGTGGAGACAAGATCATTATGGACAATCAAAATGCGGACTCAATAGAAGCAAAGTTGTTTGTTTCAATTAAGTGGCGCTGTTGGTGTGAACAAACACGTTAATCCGCTCCTGTATTAATCTCCTAAAAAATGCACGGCAGTCTCCAGTCTCCTTCAGCGGCACGGAACGGGACGCGAGGCGATTTCAGAGGTAAACCAGTCTCTTTCGCGGTACCGGCCTCGCAGTTGGCAGCGGCCTTGTTGCTCATGGCCAAGCTGAGTTTTCCGAGCGATTAATAGTATGAGTCCAACCTTTTGATTTCAAAGGGAGTACTTCCGATTAATGCACTTCAAAAGGATGTTTTAGGGACTCGATTTAATATCGAGAAATCATTTGTTTGGCGTTGGCCGGCGTTTAACGCATTCAAATTGCGAAAAGGCTGTCGTGGGTACGATACTGAGTCGTCTAACAGTCAGTCGCTGTAGAAGGCCTGCGTAATGCCGTACTTCCTGACGTGGGCTTCCAACATCGCCAAATAGGTTTCAGAGCTTTCCGTCGGCGAGAACTGCGCGGCGGTGATCCGGCTCGTTGCGTCATCAATGAAAATCGAGAGGCAGAAGGTGTGTGGATCTAGCCTGGTTGCTTGAGCCTAGGAATATAAAAAACCGTGCCGTCGGAGACATCCGGCGGCACGGCTTAGCTTGCTTTACCAAGCGGCGTGTTTACTCTTCAAACGTTCCCTTCACGATGACTTCGCCATTGCGCATCATCTGACGGCCCTTGGCAAAGACATGCACGAGGTTCCAGTTCTCGTCAAAGAGGTTGAGGTCGGCGCACATGCCAGCCTGCACCACGCCCTTGCCGGGCAGCTGCAAAGCCTTGGCGACGTTGCTCGTGATGACAGAGAGCGCCGTCGTCACCGGCACGTCGAGTTCGCCAATGAGGCGCTTGACCTCGCGCAGGTTGCAGGCAACGCCGCCCACGCCGAGGCCGACCATCTCGCCCTTGTCGTTAAAGCGCGGCACCGAGCCGTGGCCGTCGGAGCTCATCGTCACGTGATCGGCTGCAACGCCCGCTTCAAGCACAGTCTTGACGCCGTTTGCCGGCGTGCCGACGGCGCACGACCCGCCCGTGGTGATGTCCACGTAGCCGCCCGCCAGGCCGAAGCTGATGGCGCCCTTGAAGACGTCCGGGTGACGTGCGCAGTGCGTCGGGCGGATATGCTGAATCGGCATGCCGCGCTTGACGATGTCAAGAAGCATGTCAAACGGACCGACGATGTTGCCGAGATGGATGTGCAGGACGCCCAGTTTCCCCGCCACCATGGCGCCCACGCGAATTTGCGTCAGAAGCCGCAGCACTTCCTCTTCGGTGGGGAAGCTCGAGCGATGGTCGCCCATAGCGATTTTGACGCCGAGCACTTCCGGCACGAAGTACAGATCGTCGCGCACGCAGCTTGTGAGCGTCGTGGGCGGGAAAGCATAGTTGCTCGTGTACATCCAGGCGGAGACGCCTTCTGCCTGCAGTGCACGCACCTTGCCCAGGAGGTTCGGAATCGAGCGGCTCGAGCCGTCGGTGCCCGAGACGCCCACCACGCTCGTCGTGCCGCAGGAAATGAGTTCGGAGAGAACGAGTTCCGGCGTGCGGGTCTTGGGGCCGCCTTCTCCGCCGCCGCCCGTGACGTGAATGTGCTGGTCGATGAAGCCGGGCGTAAGCGTCAGGCCCTTGGCGTCGATCGTTTCAAGACCGGGCAGCGTTGCCGTAAGATCCTTGCCGACGGCAACAATCTCCTGGCCGACGGTGAGGACGTCGCAGACGCCGAGATCCTCCGGTGCATAAACATGAGCACCCTTAATCAGTAAAGCCATTTTTGTCTACTCTCCTTTTTGATCAGAGGAAAATCTGAGCGGCGATCACATTAATGATCATGCCGAACACCATGACGGGGATTGTGCGGCGTATCAATGCAATCGGCGTAATGCCCGAAATACCGGACACAGCGATGATGACGCCGGAAATCGGGCTCATCGGACGTGCAAGGCTCGCTGCCAGCTGCACCGGCACGACAAGGGCCATGGTGTTGTAGCCCACGCTTGCCGCCGCTTCAGGCAGCAGCGGGCTGAACGCAAAGAAGGCCGAGTTGCCAGAACCCGTGACAATGGTGGCGATCACCATGATGGCCATCATCACAAAGAGCATGAGGTACAAACCAAGGTCCTGCTGCGACGCAGCGAGCTGAATCAGCGTGGAGATGCCGCCGACTTTTGTGAGACCCAACGCAAAGAGTTCCGCACAGATGATGAGCGAAACGGTCGAGGTAAAGACCTTGCCCATGCCTTCGAAGAAGGACTGCATGTTCTGGCAGCATTCCTTGAACTGGCGGCGCGTAAAGAGATCGACGATAAAGCCGATTAGAATCGACACGACGATGGCGGTCACAAGGCTCAGCTTGATGCCGTCGTAGACCATGGGCGAGAAGATGATGAGCAGGAAAAGCGGCAGGATCGGCAGGATCGCATAGTGCGCGGGACCGGCGCCGGCAAAGGCGTCTTCCGTGCTGCCCGAACCGGCGCTCGTGTCATCGACAATGCCCTTGGCGGCTTCGCGGCGGTCAAACCAGCGCTGCACGAGAGCGTGGCCGACAGCAACGGCAATGATGATGCAGACGGCAACCGGAATCTGGCCGATCACGAAGTAGGACACGACGTCGGTCTGCAGCAGGTCGGCTGCGCGCATCGAGTTCGAGGAGCTCGGGCCTAGGTCAAGGCAGCAGGTCGAACCGATCACGGCGGCAGCAGCTGCGCGGCGCACGCCGAGCTGCACGAGCAGCGGATAGACGGAGGCCATCAGCAGCAGACCAAGGCCCACGGCTGAGTTGATGAAAAGCGCCATGCACTGGCCAACAACGTAGGTAATGCCCAGCAGGACGTAGGGTGAGTGAACGGCCGCCAGAGGCTTGACGCACATCTTCACCAGAGCCTTGCTCGCACCGATCTTGTTCATGTAGTACGAAAAGCCGGCAATGGCCATGATGTTCAAGCCCAGGCCGCCGATGCGGCTCTTGGTGAGGTCGGTGAAGGCCTGCGCGAGGTCAAAGCCGAGGAAGTTCGTTGCCGTCTTGGCCGAAACCGGAGGATTTCCCATGAAGCTGCCGATCAACAGCAGAATCAGGCCGATGAAAAGCAGAATGAACGGCGGGTAGTAATTCTTGATGACAAAGTACGCAAGCAGCACGACGGCTGCCAACGTACAGATGACTCCAAACATTGACATCTCCTTTGTGGTTTATGGGCGTCTTGCGCAACAGTCTTTGCTGTTTGTCAACAAGACAAGGAAATTTTAGTTGGGGGCGGCCGTCTTGGCGTCGGGCAAAAAGTTGAAGTTGAAGCGGCTGGGGAGAAGTTTCGGTCGACTCTGGCGCTGGGTCGTGCTTTGGCGGCTCATGCCAGCCTGATCGTTCGAGCGGTTGGAACGCCATACGAACGCCAACGGCAAAGAGACAAAAGGTGTTTCTCAACCATTCCTAAAAACGCCGCATCCGAATGGACCATGCCGGCCGGAGGTTGTTTCATTTTTAAATGCATTGTGAAAGCGCACGCTTTCAATCAGCGCGTCTCCTCACGCTGAACGGCCGCCAGCGCAGCGGGTCTCGAACGCCGCACGACGCACCAGAGCACGATGGTCGCAAGCCCCGAAAAGAGCATCACGGCTCCGTATTTCCATGCCTCACCCATCACGATCGGCACGAGCGCCGCCGACGAGAAGCAGAAGGCCGATGTCTGGAAGAACTGCTGGATGGAAGCCGCCATGCCGCGATTGCGCGGGAAGTAGTCGAGGTTCATGACGTTCATCACCGGGCGCACAAGCGACATCGCAAAGTTGTACAGCATCGGAAAGGCGATCACAACCGGATACGCTGCGGCGCCGCCATATTCGATTGCTATGGCAGCAAGTCCCGAGAGCACGAGCAGCGCACCGCCCGAGAAGATGAGCCGCCAGCTGCCGATGCGCGTCATGATGCGGGGCCCGAGCCAGGCGCCCGTCATCGTCGCCACAACGAGCGGCAACATGAGGTAGCCAAACTGATCCTCCTCCATGTGCATGATGTCGGCAACGAAGTCTGCGGAGCCCGCCGAGTAGACGATGCCGCCCAAGAAGCAGAAGCCGTGGCCGGTGACGCCCGCCAAGAATGCGCGGTTCTTGAGCGCCCGCACATAGTTGTGCGCCATAACAGCGGGTCGGAAAACCGACCTGCGTTCGGGCGACAGCGTTTCACGAAGGCAGAAGAACGCGGCGGCGCCGATCACGAGATTGAAAACGGCAAGAAAGCAGAACACCCAGCGCCAGCCGGCGAACTTTGTGATATAGCCGCCCACAATGGGGGCGATCGCGGGCGCCAGCGCAAAGAGAATGGCGTTCAACGCAATGAGTCTTGCCGCATCCACGCCGTCCCAGCGGTCGCGGATCACCGCCTGGGTCACGACCGGTCCACAGGCCGCGCACAGTCCCTGCACGACGCGGCAGCAGTAGAGCATTTCTATCGACGTGCTGAACATTGCCGCAATGCTTGCGAGCGCAAAGATCAGCGTGCCGCCGAGGATGACAGGTCGACGGCCGAGCGCGTCGGAAACGGCGCCGATGAAAAGCGACGAAATTGCAAAGAAAAGGAGATAGATCGACAGCGATTGCTGCACGGCCACGGCTGAAGCGCCGAGCGCAGCTTCTATCTGCCCGAAGGCCGGCATGTAGGTGCTGACCGCAAACGGACCGACGCTTGAGACCACTGTAAGCAGCACGGCGTCGCGAAGCTTGGGCGGCGCAGAGCGGCGAGAAGATGAGCCGCCGAAAGAGTCTCGCGTGACCACTTGAAATACCGCCTCCTAAAGACCGTAAATCTCCAGCAGAATGTTACGCAAAAGCAGAGCTGACCATTACTGATTTTTACACATGCCCGGAAGTTGAAAACAGCCGACAAGTAATGTGCAGACATTTGCTGATGCCTCAAGCTCTGGCATCGGCGCACCGACAAAATGCGCCTGATGAATCCGCGTCCCAATAAATCGGATTCAGAAGCTCAATGAGTCATACTTTCCAAGAGAAAAACACTTTGCTTGGAATGTAGCTCCTCACCGAGCAAGTACAAGTTCCTCCCCTTTCAGGTGCAGTAGACACGGACGCATTCGTGCTGCAGCCGGCGCCCAAAAAAATGCTCTGCCGGAATCTCGGGATTCCGACAGAGTCATTGTTTTTCATGGCGAGCTGATGCCCACCAAAGCCTGGTCGTGCACGCGGTTAGAACACCATGCGAACGCCAACGTTAAAGAGATACGGGTTGTCGATTTCCCCGCCCGAGGTGCGTTCCAGCTCGCCGTAGGCAAAGGCGCTGTCGCCAAGCTTGAACTGCGCGCCGACACCGTAGGTCACCCAACCGCCGCCCAAGTCTTGGTTGAGCGGCTCGCGGTAGTCACCCTGAGAGGCCGTTCCGTCAGCGTCTCCCAGGAAGTCGTACGAGTAGGAGAGCATGGCATAGAACGTTCCGGCTTTTTCCGGGAAGTCAAAGCCGGTGCGCACACCCACGCGGGTGATGAGCGACTGGAAGTCGTCCTGATCGAGCTTCACGCCGTTGGAAGCCGTCGTGTCATCGCCGGAAATGAAGCCGTACGTGACTTCAATTTGAGGCTCGATGTACGCCTGCTCCATGATGCGGAACATATGGCCGGTTTCCACCGACAAGCTGAAGGCATTGGATTCGGTGTCCACATCCATGTTGCCGGAGGTGAGTTCGTTATCAAGGTATCCGTAGCGTGCAATCAAATCCAAATAGGAGCCGCCGTCGGCCATGTAGGTCGCATAGGCTGCGAGGCTGTAGGAATCGCCCTCGGCCTGCCCCTTGACGAGGTCTGCATCCGAATCGGTGTAGGAGAAGGCGCCGCCCACAATCCAGTGGTTGTTGATGCGGTAGTCGCCGCCCACCTGGATGGTGGTGTGATCCATTTCGATTTCGGAGTTGCTGCTCCACTGCGATTCACCGCCGTAGACGCGGGCCCACGCGCCGATGCTGGCTTCGGAGGCGCGGATGTCGCCTAAACGCTTCGTGAGGTGGTTGATCTCATTTCTCCACTGCACGAAAGTCATTGCGTTAAGGGCGCCGTAGTCGGTGAGCTTGACGTTTTTAGCCTGTTTGGTTGTGAAGTTGCCGTCGGCATCATAGGCAGACGTCATGGCGCCTCGGATATTTCCTTCCTCGACATTGAAAGTCTGGGCAACGGCGTTCTGGGTGCCGGAGCCATCCTCTCCGACCTTGATGGTTTGATCAGCCAGGGTCTTCATGTCCTCGGCACCGTTGGCGAGATCATCAGCGGTGATGCCCGTGTAGTTGACGGTCATGGCCGGCTTGGAGCCGTCACCGTTTACGCTGCCGATGCTCAATTTGGATGAAACAAGGTTGCCATTGTCATCTTTAGCCGCTTTAGCGTTTATCGTGCCGCCGGTTCCAGATAATGTCCCAATCGCGACTGTTTGATTGGCATCTTCAGTATTGATAACACCGTCATTTAAAACAAGATGACTCAGTTCCCCAGGCTTAAGCGTTAAACCTGTACTGCCTTCAGGATCCGAAGGCGCCTTGTAATTGACGGCATTCCACTGGGCGCCATTTTGCAGGGTGACATTCAAACCAGAAACGTTGGTTGAATCTTGGCCTTCTTGACTGATTGGATATTCGTTGACAACCGCACCCGTCCAATAAGAATCGGAACCTGTCAAATTGATGTTTACAAAAGCATCAATGATGTCGCCGCTATGTTGTTCCGCACCCGGGGTTGAAAAGTTGATATTGCCTTTAATTTTAACGATACCTTTACCGTCTGTATTAATGTTCGTTGTTGAATAGTCTCGAACATTAAGCGCTTCCGGAGCATCAATAGTCAGATTCCCAGAAATATCAACCAATCCATTCGAAAAGGCTAGAATTCCATATGAATCACTTGTAATTATTGTGTCATTAGCCTTAATAATTGTTGAGGCCCTGGTTTCCAATGTGGAAGGATCTTCAATTTGCGTATTGTTGCCCACATGAATACCGGTGCTTGAATTGATTCTCAAAGAATTTGCTTCAATGAGCATCTGACTCTCATTGTTGGTCAACCCAAACCCTTTGGAATTAATAGTAACTTCCCCGGCTTTGATTGTTGTATCTGACTTAAGTGCAATCTCTTCAATTGTCGCATTGTTGCCGATTCCATGCCCTGAGGATGTTATTTTAATAGTCTTTGCCGCAAGATCAACCTTGCCACCCAAATTTAAAATACCATAAGAATTCTCATTACCAGATGCCGTTAAAATAATTGATTCTGTATTTTCATCTCCGATTATCACTGAAGAACCGGTTTCCCCTGCTATATTTGTCCTAACAGCGTTCACCGCTTTACTGCTGTTTGCAAACGCTTCAATGGAAATATTCGTTCCTTTAGCAGTAAAGTTACTGTAATCAACCAGTAATGTACTGACATCTTGATCACTCGTTTCAGAACCTGCACTAAGCAGGACATCACCCTGTCCAGTGATATTTGCACTAGACTGAGTTGTCAACCAAATTGCATTTTCCTCTGCTGTTGCAGTAATGTTTTCCGACGTGATGGTTAATGTTTTCTTATTTCCCCAGTAAATAGCCTGAGTGCTAGTCGGATTTTCGAACGAACCTTCAGACGTTTCATAATCTTCGTTTGGAAGGTCGAAACTGCTGATTTTAGCCGCATAGGACGACTGTGCCCATGTCATGAACGCAGTTGCGATAGCCATGCAAATAACAGATTTTTTTGCCATTTTTGGTGTCCTAAGCTGATTGATATATGACTTTAGGCTACCCCCCCCCCTCCAAGTTTATTTGTCAACAAAATGAGCATTACATATTGAATTAATGTTACTTTTGTACCGCTTGTGATTTAGAGAGAATGGAAGTTGACTCTTAACGTTTGGTTCGGCGCCTTCGACGGGCTTATACGAGTTCTTTTCAACCATAAACTGCACTGACCCCCTTGTACTGCAACCGGCGCATAAAAATTGCTCCGCCAGAGTCATGAAATTCCGACGGAGTCATTTTTAGACTTAGCGGGTGATGCCCGCCGCAGCCTGCACGCACACCCACGCGAGTGATGATGGACTGGAAGTCGTCCTGGTCGATCTTCACGCCGTTGGAAGCCGTTGCATCGTCGCCGCTGATAAAGCCGTACGTGAACTCAAACTGCGGCTCGACATAGGCGCGGTCTTCGATGAAGCGGAACGTATGCCCCATCTCGGCCGAGAGGCTGAAGGCGTTGGAGCTCGTATCCAAATCCATGTTGCCCGCGGTGATGTCGTTTTTAAGGTATCCGTAGCGGGAGATCCAGACGACAAGCAACCTAAGAGATCCTTCCCTTGTCCGTTCGATTCAGCTTGTTCTGTTCCCCGAACAAAATAAAAACCTACGATCCCAACGGATATCTATCCCGGCACGCGGATGTTTATTTCGAACCACCCTCCAGCGCCTTTCGGTAGTCCGCAAGACTCTGATCCACAGACGCCGGCTCGCAGTAGGCGTCCTTGAAGATGCGCACGCAGTCGACGGGCCGCACGACGGTGAAGGCGCTTTCCGGATGCTTCTTCTTGAAAAACGCCCTGCTGCTCGACACGCAATCAGAGACCGGGCATTCAAAGGCCTCGATCCTTCCATTGTGAGCTTCAAGAAAGACCGGCTCTTTTCGATGGACACCCGTCGCCTTCCAGAAGAACATTCGCTTGAAGTCTCTTACCGTATCGTGCAGCTTGACGCGCTCCATGAAAAAGAAGTTCTCCCAAAGGACGCCGGCGTCGGCTCGTGACGCAAAGGGCGAGAAGTCATGGATGAGTGCATTGAGCACGCCGTTGTCGAAGATGTAAATCTTTCTGCCTCTTTTGAGCTCGCAGGCTGGGTTGCTTGAAAAAGCCGGACAGGTGCGGAGGATGGAACAGGCTTCAAGCTTGAAGATGCAGTCCTCCACCGTGTCGCGGCTGGCGCCGATGTCCCTGGCCAGGGCGTCATAGGAGATTTCCGCGCCGATCCTACGGGCCAGCGCCGTCAAAATCTTTACAGCAAGCTCTGGACTCTGCTCGGGATAGAGGTCGTAGAAGTCCTGCAGAAGGCTTCCGCTGCAGTAGTCATCAAGAAAGTCGTGCGCCTCACAAGCGTTTAGCGCTGCCGCGGGCATCAGGCCGTCGACGAGAAAGCGGTCAAGCGAAGCCGCAGCGCTCTCCCAGCCCAGCTTGTCTGCCATTTCATGAAGCGAAAACGGCCATAACCGCCAGGCAGCAGTGCGCCCGACCGCAGACTCGGGCCCCGGCAGAAGATGAATGGGAGAAGAGCTCGTCAGAAAGATTTGGCAAGGCTTTTGCAGCTGTTCATTGACATCCACAAGAATCTTCACAATCGTCCCGATGTCCGGGATTTTGTGAGCGTCATCGATCACCAAAATTGGCGCCGCCGTCAGCACATTGACGGCATCGTCCTGCGTGTGAAAGCAAAGGGCGTCATTTGTCTCCAGGCGGCCGCCGGCGTACCAGCTTACGAGCCAGCCCTGCGTGATCTGTTCGATGAGCGACGTCTTGCCGACGCACCGCGGCCCGCAGACGACGACAGCCTTGGGCGGCACCGCCTCCACTTTCCTGCGGATGGCGCGCGGGACCAGGTTGTTCGGATCAATCGGCTTTGCGTTGAGCGCCTGCATCGTGCGTGAACGATAAAAATCTTCAGTCGGTTGAAGTTTTTTATAGCAAAAATTTTCAATGGACTGACGGATTTTCAAGCCAGGGCCTCACCCGTACCCGGGCCTGCGCCGCCCGCCGCAAATCGTCCCCCGCCAGACTCTCCGGCCGATGCTGCCGGTTGGAAACGACCGCGCTCAAACCATGCAAAGCTTTCACACTTCGTGTAGAGTCTGACGCCTTAAAGCTCCTGATGATGCCACGGACCTTTCTTCGAAGGCTCCGAGAGCTCATCAAAAATCTCCGTCTTCCGCTGCGTGGAAATACCTCTGCTCCTAGACTTCCACGCGTGGTCGACAAATCTCTGCTGACCATGAAAAAGCCCCGCGCCGCGGGGCTTTTTCACATCAGTGCCGGCTTTCAGATGTTGCCTTTGAGCGTCGTCGACGCCCCGGCGTGCGGCTGCCAGCGCATGGCCCGCCGTTCAATGACGCCCACAATCCAGTCAAGCACGAGCGCAAACACCGTGAGCACCAAAATGCCCGCCATGACAGTGTTGATGTCAAAGACGCCCTCGGCCTGCAGAATCAGATAGCCCACGCCGTGGCTTGAGCCCAGGTATTCGCCCACGACCGCGCCCACAAAGGCCATGCCCACGGAGGTGTGCAGCGACGAGAACACCCAGCTCATCGCCGACGGCAGGTAGACGTTTTTCAGAAGCTGCTTGTTGTTGGCGCCAAGCATCCGGGCCGAAGCAAGCACATTGGGGTTGACCTCACGCACGCCTTGGTAGACGTTGAAGAACACGATGAAAAACACCAGCGTCACGCCCAGAGCAACCTTGCTTGCAATGCCCAGGCCGAACCACACGGCAAAGATCGGCGCGAGAATCACGCGGGGCATCGAGTTCAAGCCCTTGATGAAGGGATCGGCCACAGCGGCTGCAAAGGGGGAAAGCGCTAGCCACATGCCGACGATGCCGCCCGAGACGGTGCCGATTGCAAAGGCCAGAATGGTTTCAACAAGAGTCGTCCAGAGATGCGCGTAAATGTCCGCATTGACGACAAACCAGTACCAGATGCGGGTGAAGATGACAAGCGGCTCGCCGAAGAAAAACGCCGCCTGATTGTCGTTGTCAAACACAAAGGCCGGAATGAGACCCGGCTTTGTGAGCGCCCACCACACAAAGAAGATGGCCGCCAGAAGTCCAAACTGCCAGACGCGGAGTTTGAACCGGTATTTCGTCACATTGTTCATGCTCATTTTTTTGATCTCCCCTTTTTCCTTTCTTCTTACGGCGTCACCTTGCGCTGCTGCTGGGCATAGCCCTTGAGCACTTCTTCTCTCAACACCGACCAGATGGCCGTGTGCAGATCAATAAAGCGCGGCGTAACGCGCACCTCGCTCACATCGCGGGGTCGTGGGAGATCAATGATGAATTCACCGATGGGGTGGCTTTCGGGACCGGCGCTCATCACAACGACGCGGTCGCTCATGGAAATGGCTTCGTCCAGGTCATGCGTGATGAAAAGCACTGCTTTGCGTTTTGCCTGCCAAAGGTTGAGCAGCTCGTTTTCCATCAGCTGACGCGTCTGAATATCGAGAGCCGAAAAGGATTCATCCATCAAAATGATGTCCGGATCCTTGATCAGGGTCTGCGCCATCGCCACACGCTTTCGCATGCCGCCGGAGAGGTGATGAGGATAACGGTCTTCAAAACCGCTTAGACCAACGCGGGCAAGCCATTCACGGGCTCGTTCGCGGGCTTCTTTTTCCGGCACCCCGTCAAAGATGAGGCCTGCAGCAACATTGTCAAGAGCGTTTTTCCAGGGCATCAGGCTATCTGCCTGGAACATATAGCCCGCCCTCTTGTTGAGGCCCGACAATGGCTCGCCGAAGATCTTCACCGTCCCGGCGCTGGGTTCGAGAAGACCGGCGCTCATATTGAGCAGAGTCGACTTGCCGCAGCCGGTGGGACCGACGACGCTAACGAATTCACCGTCAGCCACTGTGAGGCTGACGCCCTTGACAGCCGTGTAAAGGGTCATCACGCCGGAGTCTTCGCTCACAAAGGTGCACGCGATGTCCTTGAGCTCTATTGCTGCTGCAGACATGTTCTACTTTTTTCTTGTTTTGGGGTTGGTCAAAGAAGCCTCGTCTCAAGCCGGATACTTCTTGTGCGCCTCTTCGACAAACTTGTTGGTGAAGACCGCCTTGTAGTCGGGCTTGAAGTTGTTGAGCTTGTCGTTGACGATCTGAAGCGACTTGAAGGAGATTTCCGGAGCCCTTTCAGGAATGTAGCCGTCCTTGGAGAGCGCCGGACGGTTCTTGAGAAAGCCCGCGACGTAGATTTCCTTGTTGCCGAGGAAGTAGGACTCGGGAACAGCCTTGACGATGTCGTCGGCCGTTGCCTTGGCAAGCCACCGGTCGGCGCGCACAACGGCGTTGGTGAGGCCCTGGATGATTTCGGGATTTTCCTTGATGTAGCTTACGGGAGCGTACAGGCACCCGGCCACCATCGGGCCGCCGAAGATCTTGTCGCTTTCTTCGACAACGCGCGTATCGGCCACAACCTGGATGATGTTGTCCTTTTCAAGGGTGGCGATCACAGGGTCGAGGTTCACAAAGGCGTCGATCTGACCCGAGCGCATGGCCGCAACAGCAGCCGACGAGGCACCCACGCCGATGAAGGAGACTTCGTTGGGCTTGATGCCTGCGTTGCGCAAAATGAAAATAGCAATGGCATGCGAGCTCGAGCCCGGGGCCGTCACGCCGATCTTCTTGCCCTTTAACTCCTGCATGGACTTGAAGTTGGGCAGGTTCTTCTTGCTCACGGCAAACACGCACTGCGGAGCGCGTCCCTGCAGCACGAAGGCCTGCATGGCCTGGCCGCGCGCCTGCATGGCAAGCGTGTGCTCGAAGGCGCCGGAGACGACGTCGGCCGAGCCGCCCACCACGGCCTGCAACGAGCGGGAGCCGCCCTGGAAGTCGATGATTTCAACGTCCAGCCCCTCGTCCTTGAAGTAGCCGAGGCTCTCGGCAATGGAAATCGGCAGATAGTAATAAAGGGCCTTGCCGCCTACGGCGATCTTGACGGACTTGGAAGCCGCAAAAACGCTCGGCGCCGAGCTTGCAATGGCGGCCGCAGCGGCCGTTGTGAGAATTTGACGGCGAGTAAAGACCATTTTTTTCTTCTCCGATAAGAAAAACGCACATCCCGAAGGTGTGCGTCCGTGGTTTCATAACCTTTTCAATTTGTGTTCTGCCTGCAGATCCCCCTGCTCTTTCTTTTATCTGGGAGCTCTCAAGCTGCATCGGGTTCAAGCGCCGGCGCACAAACGCATACCCGTCAGATCCGTACCAGTCCTAGAACCAGTACCAGACCGGGCAGGCGCAATCGCCCGCAAGCACTCCCCGTAAGGGCGTTGACTGCTAATTGCGATCGTGTGTGCATTGTTGAACTGACTGCCTTTCGAGCCTGCATCGCGCAGAACACTGGTTTGGTAAAGGTAGCGCAGGGCAAAAACAGTGTCAATAATAGAAACTGCTTAGGGGTTCGATCCTATGATGGTCAGATTGAAAATGTCTTTTTTACGCCGGTGTTCGGGGCTTTTTGGAATGCCTCAAGGGGTTGCGTTCTTGCCTCTTCAACCCGGCTTGCCGGCGACAAATCTCACGGGACCGGATCTGGGGTGTTACTTAACCAGCTAGAGGCCTTCTTTGCGAGGGCTTCCGGTTTTTGTTTTGCAGGGATGCGTCTTCAATGACGAGAACGTAATCCGGGACCTGCATTTATCGGCAAACACCTGTTTTTCTCAAGGACGACAGCTGCATCGCATTGCCCTTATCCACATGCCTCAAAAAGTCATGTCAATATGTGGGGCACAAGGATTTGCCCCCTGTTCCAACAGCAATTCAACAGCTTTGATATGTCCGTGAACAGCTGCAAGCAATAGTGCAGTATGTCCCCATGCATCGCGCTGATCTGCCGAATCTCCTGAAAGCAATAGCTCACGAAGCTGTTTGCAGTCTCCCAGGGCTGCTGCGCGGCATACGCCTTGAACAACCGGCCATGCTTCTGCACTGCCTTCTAGGCTTTGCGACGAGTTTCCCCACTCCGCCACCATTTGCTGAAGAGCATCAACTTCTATTCTGGCAATCAAACCCGCAGCACACTGTCCACTTTTCGAGATAATGAAAGGATTAGCACCTTCATTTAACAACATTTCTGCTGCTTTTAGATTGAGCCTTCTAATCGCGTATAGCAATAGTGTTACACCGTTTTCGTCTGCGGCATCCGGATTAAGCTTTGCATGAAGAAAATGCATCTTCAAGGGCTTGAAATATATGTGGAGATTTTTGATTAAGAAGCTTAAAAAATCGGCCCAGTTGTTCGGTCATTTGTAGTCTCTTTAATTGCTATTGCTCAACGCATATCAATTTTTTTCTTGAATAAAATATTATAAAATCCCTAATTATTCTTAACAAATTAAGACACACATAACCAACCAGGACTCAATTATTAAATTCGATATTTTAAAACATTTGCGAATTCACAAATGCCATAAGCTTCGTATTTCTGATAATACGATTTTTGTTCAATTCAATCTGCACATTAACAAACAACCAACAGCTTTCCAGTCTGCTGCCGTCTTTTACCTGCATTTTTTCTCTGTGAGTGACACTTTAACCGAAGTTATGGACTGTCAGAAAATTCTGCACGGACCAAGGCTCAATACGTAAAACTTTTGAACACCAACTCGGGAAAGCCGGCGCATTTCTATATTCACCTTTCGTATCACAAATAGCGCTGTGCCTTTAACATCAAAAGCCACCTTGATAGGAAGGTGCCATAGTCACTTGGCAACAACTTAGCGCCTCTTAACAGTTCTCTTTCAGTAATTCGTAATTCAGGAATCACTGCCTAAGACACCTTCATCGGCGCCAACTGAGAGGCCAACAACAACCCTCGTCGCCCCCAATCATCCATCTCAAGGTCCACCAGAAGCCTCCTTACTGCGACACTATTTAACGCACAGCATTTCAAAATCACCCTTGAAAATCACGAGATTTTGATGAGGCTCAGCGTCATGACACAGGGAAAACAGCACGACTCCTACCAAGCCTTCTCTGAGGCCGCCCAGCTGATCGACGAATACCTGCCGGATCGCTCCCGGTGCTTCGAAGCGGTTTCAAGCGCAACGGCACTTCTCACCGCCGCGTACCTCGACAAGCACAACCACCCGAAAGACGACCAGCTTGCAGCGCTTTTGTGGCTGCTGCCGCAAGAGGCGGCACGTCCGCTGACTCCCGCGTATCTTGAGCCCGTCATCGGAGAGCTAAAAAGTCTCTGGCCAAAAGTTCTGCAGGCACTTGATGACCGCAGCAGCCCCGCCGTCGACTTTGCATGCGCCGGCATCAGCGACAAAGCTGCCGCCATCGCCTGCGCATTTCTTTTCATCAACAACGAGCTTGGCCACCGTCAGGTGTTTGAATCCCGCAATCGTTTGCAGACCGAACTTTCTACAACGCGATTTCTAGAAAATCTGGAACGCGTGGCACGTGTCCTTGCCGTCAAAGCCGAAGGCTTGGATGGGCAGCGACTTATGGACTCCATTGCTGAGTCCAAGAAGGACGCAAGCGTGGACGAGCCCGACGCCATTTGGCGCATCCGCGTACGACCCGATGCCGACGTGGAACTCCCGGCAGAACTTCTGCTTCATCTGCAACGATTCATCATGAGCTTCTGGCTTTGGATCGGGCGCTTCCCCGACGAGCGCCCGGAATCCGCTACAACGCTTTTTGTTCGCATCCAATACAAAAAGGATCCGGGCAGCATCGACCGAATGATGACGTCGCTTGCCGTGCACTTCAGCCGAATTCTGGAAATTGAAAAGGTCTGGGCGAACCCACAGTTCAAAGACATTGCCTGGACCCGCTCGTCCATCCTTTCCTGGGGCCGAGGATTGGTTTTAAGCGGCAGGCTGCAGCGGCTTCTGTCAAACCGTGCCGCCGATCCGTTGGCTGAATTCCTCCAAGATCCGGAACCCACAGCTGCCGGGCAGAAAAAACAGCTCATGGAGCTTCGCGGTCACTGAGGACCGGTTGGAAATTCGCTGGCTGCGTCCCAATGATTAGGAATCAGCACGGAAATTGTCAGAATAGAAGCCTGCCCAACCGGAACCCCTCGCCCACGGGTTTTCCCGTCACAGTGTCAAGACAGCCGCCGAGCAGCGCCACGCCCATGCGCGACTGCAGCAGCTCGAGACCCTGATCAAGGTCCATTTCCCATGTGATCAGCTTGGAGTTTGTCCTCAAGAAGCACGTCTTCATGACGGTGTCGTCTTTCAATTCGTAGAAGTTTTCCTTGATGTCGACAACGCCCTGCGTGATGCCGAGGCGCTCGCGAACAAGGTCGTTGTTGAGCTCGCAGCGCTCCAACAGGAGATCCAGCCGGAT
>CALXOY010000051.1 GCA_944390145.1 uncultured Duodenibacillus sp. | reverse complement strand
AGAGCGGTGCGTTCGAAGAGTTTTCGTGATGCGAGTGACGTCAGCTTGGCCGAGGGTGAAACCGGTGCCGGGCTGAAGAGCCCGCATTTGTTCGAAACCCCGTCATTTCAATGATCGGGTTGCTTAGAGCATGACTGAAATCGATTTTCTCTACAGCGTCCGCGCGGCGCTGGGCGGCGCCGACGCCCTGCCCTTCTGGAGCTTCATCACGCACCTAGGCGACAAGGGCCTTGTCTGGTACGCGATCACGCTCTGGATGCTTGCCTTTGCCTGCACGCGCAGGGCGGGCATCACGATGGGCGCGGCCATGCTGGCTAGCTGGCTTGCCGCTGACATTCTCAAGGGCTTTTTCTACCGCCTGCGGCCCTGCCGCGCGCCCGACGGCGTCAATCCCGAGGATCTGCTTACGCGTTGCTCGGAGAGCTCCTCCTTTCCATCGGCCCACACCATGGCCTCCTTTGCGGCGCTCGTGGCGTTTTCCTGCTGGTTTCCGCGCGCAGGGCTCTCCCTTTTGACGCTCGGCATCCTGATTGCCTGGTCGCGGCTTTATCTTTTCGTGCACTACCCGAGCGACGTGGCGGGCGGCATGCTGATCGGCACGCTGTGCGCGGCCTTCGGCATCTGGCTCACGCGAAAGACTTTTACGCGGCCGTTGGAGCGGCAGTAAGCGCAAAGCCGTCGTCGTCCGTATGCGGCGCGGCGCTCACATAAATCGGCGCAAAGGGCGCGGCCTGCGTGATGCGTACGAGCCCCTCCTTGGCAAGCTCCAAAAGCGCGAGGTAGTTCACGATGCACACCGAGCGGCCGGCTGCGGGGTCAAAGAGCGACGCAAATTCCACAAAGGGGGCCGTGCCCAGACGCCTGAGGATTGCGCTCATGAATTCGCGCACGGAAAGCTCCTGGCGGGACACCTTGTGGTGGCCCTTGAGGCTTGCCTCGCGCAGAATCCCGTCCCAGGCGGCCTTGAGGTCGTCGGCACTTACCTGCGGCAGGAGCTTCACCTGCGACTGCTCGATCAGCACATAGGCGCGCAGAAAGTCGCGTCCGCTGCGCGGGATGCGGTCGAGTTCGACTGCGGCAAGCTTCATCTTCTCGTATTCGAGCAGCCGCCGGGCAAGTTCGGCCTGCGGGTCCTCGACCTCTTCTCCGGTGTCGGCGCGCGTCACCGGCAGCAGCAGCTGACTTTTGATCTGCATGAGGTGCGCGGCCATCACGAGGTAGTCGGCGGCAAGCTCCAGGTTGCTCGCACGGATGAGTTCGACATAGGTCATGTACTGCTCGGTGACGATCGCCATCGGTATCTGCATGATGTCGAACTTCTGCCGGCGGATGAGATAAAGGAGCAGATCGAGGGGGCCCTCAAAGCTTTCCAGAAAGACGCGCAGGGCGTCGGGCGGAATGTAGAGCCCCTCGGGAACCTTGAATAGCGGCTCGCCGTACAGGCGCGCAAACGCCACGCCGTCGACGGTCTCGGGCGTGGAGTCCCCGCCTGCGTCCGTCTGCACAAGGTCGGCAAGGGTGAGCTGCCGGGGATCGTTCGATTTTCCCGTCATCGCGCCTAAATCCGGGAGAAATGCCGCCAGGGCGTGAGCACGATCTCGCAGAGCCACACGGCGGCGTAAAGCAAGAGACCGATCACGCTCATGCCGAGGATGCCGTTGAACATCGCCAGCGTATCGCCCACGCCCCAGGCGTCCATGATGAGAAAGCCAAGGCCCGTCGTGGTGGCAAAGCTCTCGGCCAGAAACAACACCGCAACGGCAGTGCCGCAGGCCACTTTAAGGCTCGTGAGAAACGCGGGCAGCGCGGCGGGCAGGTACACGTACCGAATCCGGTCCCAGCGGCTTGCGCCCATGCAGGTGATCGCGGTTTCAAAGACCGGATCAAGCGACAAGGCCGCCGCCCGCACGATCACGATCATCTGATAGCCCGTGGTAAGCCCGATCAGAAGCACGCGCGAAGCGTCGCCAAGCCCCAGAAAAAGAAAGAACACGGGCAGCAGCACGATCTTTGGCAGCGGAAAGGTCGTGTAGACCAGGGGCGCGCCGATCCAGTCGGCCTTTTTCAGGTGCCCGAGAAGCAGCCCGAGGATGAGCGCCGGAACGGCGCCTGCGGTAAGCCCCAGCACCAGGCGCTTCAAGCTCACCGCCATGTGCGCGAGGTACGCGGGGTCTGAAAGCGACGCAAGAAAGTAAAGCGCGGTGTCTGCGGGCGAGGGCAGCAGCGCTTCGCCTGCAGCGCGCGAAGCCGCCTCCCACAGAAGCCCGATGATGCAGAAGGCGGCCGCGTAGCGGATGAGCAGCATGACCCCCTGTCCTTGAAGCAGCTTTTTCACCAGTGCCCCTCCGTCAAAACAGGCTCTTCGCCCTTGCGCACGTTCTGCACGGCCGCGTGCAGGCGCTTTTGCACAGCATAAAAGAGATCGGTTTCGCGCACGTCGATGTCCGCGTCCGGCGTAAAGCTCGGGTTCGCGGCCACCGCCGCCACGCGCGAGGGGCGCGCGGCAAGCAGCATGATCCGCTCGCCCAGATACACCGCCTCAGCAATGTCGTGGGTGACAAACACCATGGTGCAGGGGTGGCGCGCACGCATGCGCTTGAGAAACTGCTGCAGGCGTTCGCGCAGCACGGCGTCAAGCGCAGAAAACGGCTCGTCCATGAAAAGCACGTCGGGCTTGGCGATGAGCGCGCGGCCCAGGGCCAGCCTCTGGCGCTGGCCGCCGGAAAGCGCCGCCGGAAAGCGCCGCTCAAGCCCGGTGAGCTCCAGTTCGGCGAGCATGCGCTCGACGCGCCCGGCCACGCCCTCGGCTTTTTGGAGCTTCAGGGGCAACGCAAGATTTTGCGAGACCGTCATCCAGGGGTAGAGCGCAAGGCTCTGCCAGACAATCGCGTTTGCCGGTTTGCGGCCCATGCCGTCGCTGCAGCGCACGCGGCCGGCAAGCGCGGGCAGCACGCCTGCAAGCGTCTGCAAAAGGGTGGATTTGCCGCAGCCCGACTCGCCGATGACGGCTAACGAACTCCCCGCCTCCAGCGAAAAGTTGACGTCCGCTAAAAGCGGCTTGTCGCCGCGGCCCACGGCAAGCCCGTCGGCTGAAAGCGCAAAGAGGGCCTTTCTACTTTCCAACGTAGATCACCTCGTCATAGGACGGGACCGCCTTGATCATGCCGCGCTCGAGCATCCACTTGCCCACGCGCTCGACGTCCTGCGCGGTGGGTAAAGGCGGCAGCCCGTCCTTGCGGCCGAAAAGCGAAAAGCGCACCATCTTGTAGTCTTTGGCCACGGCAGCGGGAATCAAGCGCTTTTTCACCATGAGCGTGCGGTACTTTTCAGGTTCCGCCTCGATTTTGGCGGCAGCCTGCGCCACCGCCCTGCGGAAGGCCGCAACGGTCTTTTCGTCTAAGTAAGGCTTGCGCAGCGCCACCACGGCAAGCGACTCGTCAAGACCCGTGTCGTCCCAAATGACGCGCCCGCCCTTTTTCTCGACCACGGTGACAAGGGGCTCGGGCAGCAACGCCGTTTCATTCTGGCCGCTTAAAAGCATCTGCAGGCGGATCGGAATCTGGCGCACCTCGGTGTTTTTGAGCGCCGTCTCCGGCACCTTCGCCGTCTCCTTCATGCGGGTGAGCAGGTAGTCGATGATGGTGGAGGCGCTCATCGCGGTGGGCGTGGCGTTGAGGCTTGCAAGCGACGTGATTTTGCCGGCGTACTTGGGCGCCACCACGAGCCCGAAGGCGCGCTGCGCAGACGTCGTGTGCGTGGTGGTGAGCACCACGGCCTGGGGCGCCCCCGTTTCGTTTTGCGTAAAGACGTTCATCAGGTCGCCGAAATGGCCGGCAAGCTGCCCTGCGCGCATCGCAGCGCCCACTTCAAGCGCGCTCTTAAAGGGCACGGTGCGCACGTCAAGCCCTTCTTTTTTGAAAAGCCCTTCGTCGACCGCCACATCAAGCACGATGGAGTCTGCGGCCGGCAGCGTGGCAATGCGCAGGGTTTCGGCGCCCGCCATCGCGCAGACCGCGCACAGCAGGCCGCCCGCCAGGGTTTTGAAAAAGTTTTGAAGCTGCATGAATGAGCCCACCTATGAACAACGCAAGCCCCGGGCCGGCGTCCGGCACGGGGCATGCTTGATTTTCAGATGTTGTGAGTCTAGCGGTTTATTCGCCGCAGACAAAGTGCGGATCGTCCGGAGACCACATGTAGTCCTTGACGGCCTTCAGAATGTCCGCGGGCCGCTCGGCGCGCGCAAGGCCCTTGTCAAAGAGGTACTCGGCAACCGACCTGGCGATTTCCGCGGAGAGCTCGCGCACCTGCGCAAGCGGCGGATACATGGAGCCCTTTTCGAGATCCTCTTCGCTCACGAGGTCCGCGAGGCGCTTGGCTGCAGTGAGGAACACCCCCGTCGGGATCATCGTCGGACGGGCGATCACGCAGCCCAAGCCGATGCCCGGGAAGACGTAGCTGTTGTTGCCCTGGCGCGGCACGAAGGTCTTGCCGTGGGCGGTCACCGGTGCAAAGGGCGAGCCCGAAGCGAAGATCGCGCGGCCGTCGGACCACTCGTAGGCTTCCTCGGCAGTGCACTCGGCCTTGGAGGTGGGGTTCGAGAGCGCATAGATGATCGGACGGTCGTTTAATTCACTCATCAGGCCGATCACTTCCTTGGAGAAGGCCTTTGCCTGGGCCGACACGCCGATGATGGCCGTGGGCTTGAAGATCTTGATGGCGTCCATGAGGTTGGAAGCAAGCGGCAGGTCGTGCGCAAAGGTCACCTTGTTGGCGGCAAGCTGATCGGTGCGCTGCGAGCTCACCAGGCCCTTGGAGTCCACAAGCGCAATGTTCTTGAGCGCCTCCTCGCGGGTGAGGCCCTCCTCCTCCATCGCGTCGGCGATCAGATGCGCGATGCCGGTGGCGGCAGAGCCCGCTCCCATGAAGAGCACGCGCTGCTCGGAGAGTTTCGAGTGCGTCACGCGCATGGCCGAGTACAGACCCGTCACGCAGACCGAAGCCGTGCCCTGGATGTCGTCGTTAAAGCACGGCACCTTGTCCTGCCAGCGGGCGAGCAGCTCGAAGGCGTGCGTATTCTGGAAGTCTTCGAACTGGATGATCACATTGGGCCAGCGCTCGCGCACCGACTCGATGAATTCCTGCACCAGGGCGTAGTACTCCTCGCCGTCGACGCGCTTTTGCTTCAGGCCGAGGTAAAGCGGATCGTTCAGATAGCTTTCCGTGTTGGTGCCCACGTCCAGCGTCACCGGCAGCACGCGCTGCGGGCTGATGCCGGCGCAGGCGGTGTAGAGCGCAAGCTTGCCGATCGGAATGCCCATGCCGTTGATGCCGAGGTCGCCCAGGCCCAGAATGCGCTGGCCGTCGGTGACGACGATCATGTCGACGTCATGCGTGGGCACGTTCTTCAAGAGTTCGCGCACGCGGCCGCGGTCCTTGATCGAAACATAAAGGCCCCGGGCGTAGCGGAAGATGTGGCTGAACTTCTGGCACGCCTCGCCCACCGTGGGCGTGTAGATGAGCGGCATGTACTCTTCGATGTTCTTGATCACCAGGCGGAAGAACGCCGCCTCGTCCGAGGAGTGGATGCCGTCCAAAATCAGATACTTGCCAAGCGGGGTCGTCTGGGAGGCGATGACCTCCTCCAAGCGGCTCGTCTGCTCCTCGACGCTCGAGACCCGCGGCGGCAGCAGGCCGCGCAGGCCATAGCGGTCGCGCTCTTCTTCGGTGAATGTGGAGCTCTTATTGAACCAGGGATTGCGCAGAACATTGACGCCGCGCATTTCGCTTTCGTTGCAAGTAATCATGATGTTTTTTCTTCTCAGGCCCAAGGTTGTCGTGAGATGCCTGGAGGTGTCCTCGCTCAGGCTGCAGCCGCAAAGCCGACGGAAATGCATTCTGCGTGATTCCTTCAGCCGGGCTCTCAAGCTTCGATTCTATCCCAGCTGGGTTAGTCCAGATTCGGCCAAACGGCTGAAAATGCGCTTTTTGCCGCGGATTTGCGGAAATTGTCCTGCTTGTTTTGACTCCCGCGGCCCCGAAAAAGAAAACGCCCGGAAGGGAACACCCGCCTCCGGACGCTTCATTTTGGCCTGCGGCGGACCGCCGCAAATGCCGCATCACTTTTTGTTCAATGTCTTCAGGCGCTCCTGCGCGAGCTTGGCCGCCTCGGTGTCCTTGTAGTTCTTCACAATGCTGCGCAGCGTCTTGGCCGCATTGGTCCGTTGGCCGAGCCCCACCTGCGCGGCGGCCTTGTTTAAAAGCGCGTCCGGCACGCGGGCGTCCTTCGGAAACTCCTTCACAAGCCTGTCCTGCACCGTGATCGCGCGCTTCAAGTTGCCGTCGGCGTAAAGCGCGTTGCCCAGCCAGAAGAGCGCCGCGGGCATGTAGCCCGTCTGCGGGTAAAGCCGCGTGAGGTTTTCCAAAAGCGAACGTGTCTCGTCGTACTTGCCCTGGGCAAAGAAGGAAAGCGCCTGCGAGTACAAGCGTCTTTCTTCAGAGGAGACGCGCACCTTCTTGCCGTCGACCTCCACCTCCGAGGGTTCGAGCGCGGCAAGGCGCTGATCGAGATCCGTGTAGAGGTCGCGGCTTGAGCGCTGCTGCTGCGTCAAGGCGTTTGTGAGCTCCTCGACGCGCCCGGTGAGCCTTGCGTTTTGCTCGCGCAGCTGCTCGATCTGCCCCTGCAGCATCAGCTGGGCGTTTTGCGCCGCCTCCATCTTTTCGCGCAAATCGAGAATCGCGCGGCGGGCCTCATCGTCGCCGAAAAGGGCGTGCGCAGGCAGCGACGCCGCAAGCAGCGTGCAGGCAAAGGCTGCCGCAGCCAAATGTCTTTTCACCATAACTCACCCGCGCTCAACGGTAGACGATGTCGGCGCGGCGGTTCTGCGCCCAGGCCTCTTCCGTGTCGCCCAGCGCGCGCGGCTTTTCGCGGCCGAAGCTCACCGCTTCAATACGCGTGGCCGGCACGCCGAGCAGCTGCAGGCGCTGCTTTACGGCCTCACTGCGCTTTTGCCCTAGCGCGAGGTTGTACTCGCGGCTGCCGCGGTTGTCGGTGTTGCCTTCAATGGTCACGTGCTGCTTGGGGTTGGCCATCATATTGCGGGCGTGCGTCTCCACCACCGGCATGAACTCGGGCTTGACCGCATAGCTGTCAAAGTCAAAGTAAACGGCGTTGTTGTCCAGCGCGGCGCCCGCAGCGGTGCGGTGGCCGGACGCGGCTTCATCCTGCGTCGTGCCGGCCTTTGCCGATTCATCAAGCGGCACGCTCGAGCAGCCTGCCAGAAGAAGACCCGCGGCGGCAAGCGCTGCGGCGCCCGCGCGCCATGCGATTTGGGAAAACTGCATGATAGGTGTGTCTCCGAAAAATGTGTGCATCAATTCCTACTTCAGTCGAGCAGCGGCCCCCAGGTCGGCTCGCGGATGTCGCCGGCGGTGGCCGTGAGCCACGCCGACACCGCACCGTCCGTGCTCACCGTGCCGAGCACCCCCTTGCCGCCGCGTTCGCTTGCGTAACAGATGATGCGGCCGTTGGGCGAAAAGCACGGGCTCTCGTCGAATTCGTTGCCGGTGAGAATGCGCTCCTGACCGGTTTGAATGTCCATGATAGCAACGCGGTAGCGCCCGTTGGAGCGGGTGATGTAGGCAAGTTCATCGCCCTGGGCGTTGATGGCGGGGCTCACCGCGTAGTCGCCGTTGAAGGTCACGCGCTGCGCCGAGCCGCCCGCAAGGGGCTGCCGGTAGATCTGCGGGCTGCCGCCCCGGTCGCTTGTAAAGTACAGATACTGGCCGTCGGGCGAAAAAACGGGCTCGGTGTCAATGGCAAGGCTTCGGGAGAAGCGCTCCACGCCCGAGCCGTCGGTGTTGATCATGAAAATCTGCGTGTAGCCGTCACGCGAAAGCGCCACCGCAAGCTTCCTGCCGTCGTGGCTGAAGGCGGGAGCCGAGTTGTTGCCGCGAAAGTTCGCCACAACCTTGCGCTCGCCGGTTGCCACCGTATGCATGTACACCACGGGCTTTCTCGCCTCAAAGCTCACATAGGCAAGCTTGCTGCCGTCGGGCGACCAGGCGGGCGAGATGATCGGCTCGCGGCTTTTGAGCGCGGGCAGCGCATTGGCCCCGTCGCTGTCGGCCACGATGAGTTCGAAGTTCGTGGGCGAATGCTGCACGACGTACGCGAGCCGCGAGGCAAAGAGGCCCCCGAGGCCGGTCAGCTTGTCGTAGATGCGGTCGGCGATGCGGTGGCTCACCATGCGCAGCTGCCGGTCGCCTGTCATCGCCACCCACTCGTCGATCTGCGCGCCCGCCACCACGTCAAACAGGCGGAAGCGGATGTCCCAGCGGCCGTCGGCGCGCTTGATGATCGAGCCGGTGGCAAGCACATTGGCGTGCCGGGCCGTCCAGGCGTCAAACTGCGGGCGGTTGCTCGTCTCAAGGCTTGCCTCGGCGCTCATGTCGGTGATGAGCTCGAAGGCGCCGGTGCGGGCGAGGTCGGCTGCGACCACCTGCATGAGGTCGATCTGGGTTTCAGCCGTGCCGTTGAAGCGCTCCAGGGCAAGCGGAATGCGGTTGGCGCCCACGCCGGTCACTTCGATGCGCAGCTGCGAAAACGCAGGCAGCGCATGCAGGCCGCCGGCGGCGGCTGCAGCCGCAAGCAGCGCTCTGCGGGAAAAACTAGCTACAGACTTCATTTGTTCTCAACGCGCCGCGGAAAGCCGTTTTGCCGGTTTTCCGCGGCCAGGACCGGATTAGTGACGGAAGTGGCGTTCGCCGGTAAAGACCATCACGATGCCGCGCTCGTCGGCGGCGGCGATCACCTCGGGGTCGCGGATCGAGCCGCCCGGCTGGATCACGCAGGTGGCTCCCTGATCGACTATCACGTCAAGGCCGTCGCGGAACGGGAAGAAGGCGTCCGACGCGGCGGCGCACCCGGCAAGCGAAAGGCCCGATTCGGCGGCCTTGATCGCGGCGATGCGCGCGGAGTCGACGCGGCTCATCTGGCCTGCGCCCACAC
Organism: uncultured Duodenibacillus sp.; assembly: GCA_944390145.1. Classification (GTDB taxonomy): domain Bacteria; phylum Pseudomonadota; class Gammaproteobacteria; order Burkholderiales; family Burkholderiaceae_F; genus Duodenibacillus. Next base: position 13,978 of record CALXOY010000051.1, on the reverse strand, counting down.
CCAGCGTCATGCCGTCGTGCGCGTAGACGATGGTGTTGGACTTCACAAAGCGCGCCACGTTCCAGGCAAACATCATGTCAGCGATCTGAGCCGAGGTGGGCTGCTTCTTCGTCACCACCTTCAGGGCGCTTTCCGGGCAGATGCGGTTGTCTGGCGTCTGCACAAGCAGCCCGCCGCCCACGCGCTTGAATTCAAAGTCGTTGTGCGCGTCGCCTGCGGCCACCGTGAGAACGCGCAGGTTCTTCTTGGCGGCAAGCGTCTGCAGCGCCTCGGGCGTGAATTCAGGGGCGATCACGACTTCGGCGAACTGGCCGGTGATCGCCTTGGCGGTCGCTTCGTCCACCGGACGGTTGAAGGCGATGATGCCGCCGAAGGCGCTCTTGGGATCGGTGCGGAAGGCCTTCTGATAGGCTTCGAGCGAATTGCTGCCGATCGCCGCGCCGCAGGGGTTGGCGTGCTTGATGATCACGCAGGCGGGCGTATCAAAGCTGCGGGCCGCTTCCCAGGCTGCATCCGAGTCGGCGATGTTGTTGTAGGAGAGCTCCTTGCCCTGGTGCTGGGTAAAGCCCGCCAGAAGGCCGGGCGCGACGCTGTGCTCGCGGTAAAAGCAGGCCTGCTGGTGCGGATTTTCGCCGTAGCGCATGTCCTGTGCCTTGATCCACTGACGGTTGAAGACGTCCGGGAAGGCCTTGGTGCGCTGCTTGTTTTCGTCCAGGCTCGTGAGGTAGTTGGTGATGGCGCCGTCGTAGCGGGCGGTGTGGGCAAAGACCTTCTTGGCAAGGGCCAGGCGCGTTTCGGCCGTCACCTCGCCCTTTTCGCGGATTTCGCCGAGCACGCGGTCGTAGTCGGTGGGGTCGACCACCACGGCGACGGACTCATGGTTCTTGGCCGCGGCGCGGATCATGGTGGGGCCGCCGATGTCGATGTTTTCGATAGCGAGTTCAAAGGTGCAGTCCGGCCGCGCAATCGTCTGCTCGAACGGATAGAGGTTGACGCAAACAATGTCGATCGGGTCGATATTGTGATCGACGATCGCCTTCATGTGTTCGGGCACGGTGCGGCGCGCGAGGATGCCGGCGTGAATGTGCGGGTCAAGCGTCTTCACGCGACCGTCGAGCATTTCCGGAAAGCCCGTGTAGTCGGCCACTTCCTGGCAGGGAACGCCCTTTTCGGTGAGCAGCCTGGCGGTGCCGCCCGTCGACAGGATGTGGTAGCCGGCTTCGACCAGGCCCTTCGCGAAATCCACGACGCCCGTTTTGTCGGAAACACTGATTAATGCCTGTTTGCGCATAGTTTTTCCTTTAATTTCAAAAATCTAAGAGAAGCCCATGGGAAATGAGCTTTTTTCTTAGCGTATTTCGGTTAATTCCCAAAAGCTGTGCTGCGGCGCGCTGATTGTCGCCGGTCTTTCGCATCGCCCACATCAGAAGCGGGCGCTCGGCCGCCGACACAATCATCTCGTGCAGGGGCAGACCCTTGACGCCGTCCAAATCGTGCAGGTAGCTCTCCACGCGGTAGACCACAAGGCGGTTGAACGCCTCGTTGGCGCTGATGCCGGGCTGCAGAAGGTCCTCAAGACCGGTTTTTGCTTCATCTTCCATCATCGTCTGCATCCATCCGTCATCCGCACCGCCGTCTCCGGCACCTGCCTGAAAAATTCCTCCAGGGCGTCTTCCAAGGCCGCCCTCGCCTCCAGGCGCAGCATCGCCGACAACCGCGCCCGGCCGTCCGTGCCCTGCGGACAAAACCCCCGCAGGTATTGCATCAGGTGCTTGCGAAAGGTCCTCACAAGCCACGCTTCACGGCCCGGGGCGTCAAGCGCCTCGCCTTCAAACAACAGCGCAAGGTGGTGAAAAACCGTCTCCCTCACCTCGCGCGCGGCGGGCTCTCCCGGGTCGGGCCTGCCCGCCAACAGCGCACGCGTGCGCGAAAAAATCCATGGGTTGCCGCAGGCCGCGCGCCCGATCATGACGCCTGCGGCGCCCGTCTCGCGCAAAAGCGCAAGCGCCTTTGCAGGCGTTGCCGCGTCGCCGTTGGCAAGCACCGGCAGCGACACGGCACGCACGACCTCCGCAATGTCGGCCGCGTTCACGCTGCCCGAAAACCGCTCGCTGCGCGTTCTGCCGTGCACCGTGACAAGCGAAAAGCCCGCGTCCTGCGCCATCTGCGCAATCGGCACGGCCGTTTTCGTCGCCGCATCCCACCCCGTGCGCATCTTCACTGACACGGGGATCGTCACGGCCGAGGCGACGGCCCGCAGAATTTTTCCCGCGAGCTGCGGCTCGCGCATGATCGCCGACCCGCAGGCCTTGCCGCAAACCACCCGCGCCGGGCACCCGAAGTTGACGTCAACCATCGCCGCGCCGCTTGCCTGCGCCCGTTCGGCCGCCCGCGCCATTTCCACAGGATCGGCGCCGAGAATCTGCACCACCGGAAAGCGCTCGCGCGCATCGCACGCATAGCGGCGCCGCGTCATTTCCGTCTCCTGCAGATGACTGCCGCTTGCGGCCATTTCGCCCACGGCAAAGGCCGCGCCCGCCTTCAGGCACACCAGCCTGAACGCCGGATCGGTGACGCCCGCCATGGGGGCCAGAGCCAAATTGCCGTCAAGCTCGCAGCTGCCGATCTGCATCCTTGGAAAAACGTCGAAGAGTCAGGAAACGCCCGCGCGCCGCAGGGCGTGCTTTTTCGCAACCGTCGCCATTTTACAGGAGCGTTTTTCGCGACTTGGCTTGTGCGCGTTTTTGTCACACTTTTGAAAGAAGACTTGCCAGACGCCGGACCGTTTCCGCGGCGGGCTCGGCGCGCGCAAGCATCGCCATCTGCCCCGCGGGCAGGCACGCCATGTCGCCGCGCCCGGCGCTTTCGGCGGCTTTCAAAATCGGGCGGATCACTTCGCGCTGCAGCGGATAAGGAGCGAACGTGAGGCCGCTTTCCTCCAACGCGAGCACGAAATCCGTGGGATAGACGCGGGTGAGCCTGCCGTTAAAGCAGCGTGTGAGGCGCGTGGAGACGTCGGTCATGAGCGGCAGCATCTCTTTTAACGCGCCGCTTGCGCGGCTTTCCATCGTGCGCAGGAAGGCCGACCCCGCCATCACGGCGCTGGCGCCGGCCTCAAGCGCCGCAAGCGCCTGGCCGGGCTCGCCGATGCCGCCCGAAGCAACCACCGGCAGCTGCGTGGCGCGCGCGGCGTTTGCCGCAAGCACCCCGAGTCCCACCTGCGCCTCGTCGTCGGTGGATTCGAAATTAAGCCGCGGGCCGCCTGCTTCCACGCCCTGCACCACGATGATGTCGGCGCCCGCCGACCGCAGCACCTTGGCCTCCTTCAACGTCGCCGCCGTGCCCATCCAAAGGAGTCCCGCCTCTTTGACGCGCTCGTCGTAGACCTCGCGCAGGCCGCCGAAAGTGACGCTTATCACCGGAACGCGCTTGGCAATGACCACCTCAAACTGCGCGTCAAAGGCGGGAAGCCTGGCAAGCTTCCCCTTTGCGGCGCCAACGTCAATGGCCACATCTTCGAGCGCTGCGAGCATTTTCTGCTGCAGCGTCTTTTGCGCGTCATCGGAGGCCGATGTCGGCGGCACGCGCAGATTGACCGCAAAGCGGGCGTCAACGCCGGCGGCCGCACGCACGGCGTCAATAGCGTGAGAGAGCTCCGCGGGCTCAAGCTCGTCGCCCGTTAAAACGCCCAGTCCGCCCGCACGGCACACCGCCGCGCACAGCTCGGGGCCTGCGGCGCCCGCCATCGGTGCATTCAAAACGGGGACCGTCACGCCCACAAGACCCAAAAAGCGCTGCATGCGCGCACGGGTTTCTTCCATCATGTCCACTCATCCTTAAAAACGCGCCCACTGCAGGGCCTCGCGGTTGCACCTCAAGCTTTCCAACTGCTCCACGGTGCCGACGTTGTCCCAAAAGCCGTGGAAAACCTCCGCCTGCATGCGGCCGCGGCAGGCAAAGTCCCACAGCCAGGGAAAAAGCTTGCACCAGACGGGCTCCAATCCCGCAAAGATGGCCGGGTTCACCGCCATGATGCAGCCGTAGCTGTGCGCACGCGGAGGCTCTCCCCTGAGAACCGTGCCGTCGGGATGAACCGTGAGGTCGCCCGCGCTGTTGAAGTCCGGATTCGGCACAGCCACGAGAAAAACGTCGTAGTCGCCCGCGGCGATTTCCCGTGCGCGCGGCAGCAGGCGGGAAAAGTCATAGTTGTGCGCCACGTCGCCAGCGGCAACCACCACGGGCGACATGTCGCGGCCGTTGTCGGTCAATAGCGGCAGCGCCCGCACAATGCCGCCCAGGCTCTCGAGCGACGCAGCATGCGTTTCGGCCTCACGCGAAATCTGCAGATGCAGTCCGCGGCGGGCAAGCTCCCCCACAAGGGGCTCGAAGGCGTCGGGTAGATGCGCCGTGTTCATCACAATGTCGGTGATGCCCGCGCGCTTTAAGCCCGCAAGATTCCAATCGACAAGCCGCACGCCGTCGGCCACCGGAAGAAGGGGCTTTGGCACTGAGTCGGTGAGCGGCCTTAAGCGCGAGCCGCGGCCTGCGGCAAGAATCATCGCCCGCACGATTGCTCCTTTTTTAGTAAGTCCAGCCCGTCTGCGTCTTTTGCTCTTCGAATTGATCGAGCAGCCAGTTGATGGGCTTGAGTTCGTGGTAGCGGTTGGCCGTCTGCCGCACGTAGTGCACAAAGCGCGGCGTGTCCTCGAGGTACTTGGGCTTGCCGTCGCGGTAGTTGATGCGGGCAAAGATGCCGAGCACCTTCAAGTGCCGCTGCATGCCCATCCACTCGACCTGGCGCCAGAACTCGCCGAAGTCGTGCGCCACCGGGATGCCGGCCTTTCTGGCCTTCTCCCAGTAGCGGATCGTGATGTCGAGCACAAAGCTCTCGCCCCAGCTGATGAAGGCGTCGCGCATGAGGCTTGCGATGTCGTAGGTCACCGGCCCGTAGAGCGCATCCTGAAAGTCGAGCACGCCCGGCATCGGGTCGGAAATCATCAGGTTGCGCGGCATGAAGTCGCGGTGCACGAAAACTTTGGGCTGCGAGAGGCACTCGGCGATGATTTTGTTGAAGACCCCTTCGATGATTTCGGCCTGTTTGTCGGTCATCGCATACCCGCGGTGGCGCAACACGTACCACTCGGGGAAAAGATTGATCTCTCGGCGCAGCACCGCGTCGTCGTACTCGGGCAGAACGCCCGGACGGCTTGCCGCCTGCCACTTCACCAGCGCATCGGTGGCCGCATCCATGAGCCGCGCGGCGTTGTCTTCGTTGAGGACGTCAAGATAGGTCTCGCGGCCGAGATCGCTCATGAGGATGAAGCCCTGCGCGGCGTCGCTTGCGAGAATCCGGGGGACATTGAGGCCCGCCTCCTGCATCAGGGCGTCGACCTTGAGAAAAGGCGCAATCGTCTCCTTTTCGGGCGGCGCGTCCATCACGATGAAGGTTTTGCCGTTGCCCTCAATGCGGAAATACCGGCGAAAGCTTGCGTCGGTGCTTGCCGGGGCAAGCGAGGCAATGTCCAGACCCGCCGCTGCGGGCTGTGTTTGAAGCCACTCACACAAGGCGTTGAGCCGCTCATCGGGTTGCTGCTGCATAAAAGAATTCCTGTCTGCTGCACGAGGTGCAAAAAAATTGTCACGCCGATTATCCCAAAAAGCGCGGGCGGCGGGTTTTTCCCGCAAGGCGGTGCGGCGCGCGGTGTGAGACAATTCGAGCTTCAAAAAGTGAAGCCCCTATAATCCCAAAACCGAACAACCAACCCGATCAACCCATGCCACGGATTTCCCAGCCGCAACTGCTGCCTCTTGTCGCCGCAGTGACAGCCGCGATTTGCGCACAGGCTGCGCACGCCGACGCCTCGAACTGGCTCACCCTGGCAAGTGCCGACGGCGCCAGCGCCGTGCAGACGCCTGCCGCGCCAACGCCCGCCCCCATGGATCAATGGACGACGCAGCTTGCGGAGCCCACGGCTGACGAGGATTCCCCGGCCATTGCCTACGCCTACACGATTGAAGGGTCGCCCGAGACCGATCTCACCATGACGGGCGACGCCGAACTGCGGCGCGCGGGCACCGTGATCAAGGGCGAGACGATCGTCTACACGCAGCAAACGGGCGAAGTGACGATTAAGGGCGACGCACAGGTGACGCGCGCAGGCGTCGAATTGAACGCCCCGGAGGCGACCTATCAGCTTGACGACGAAACGGGCGAAGCCCAGGACGTCAAATACAAGTACAAGCCGCGCGGGCTGCACGGCAGCGCCCGCTGCATGCGCTTTGCCTCCTTTGACGTCACCGAGCTCAAGGACGTGCTGCTCACAAGCTGCGAGGGCGACAATCCGGCCTGGTGGGTGGAATTAAACGAACTCACGCTTGACGAGTACGAGCAGTCGGGCACCGGCACCGATGCTGTATTGAAGCTCGGCGGCATTCCCGTGCTGGGCTCGCCCTGGTTTACGTTTCCCCTGTCGGCAGAGCGTAAGTCGGGCTTTCTTGCGCCCGTGATCGGCATGAGCTCCTCAAGGGGCCTTGACCTTTCGATTCCCTACTACTTCAACATCGCGCCCAACTACGACTACACGCTCACGCCGCAGATCGTCACCAAGCGCGGCGTGATGATCGGCAACGAATTCCGGTTCCTCGGCAAAAACATTGAGGGCGAAATCTCCGGCCAGTACATGCCCAACGACCGGCACTACGGCGACAAGCGCTACAGCCTGCACGCCGACATCCGCGGCATGTGGAACAACTTCGGCTACGGCATCAACTACAACCGGGTTTCCGACGACGACTTCTTCGACGACTTCTCCTCGAGCTTGAGGGACCGCACCGACGACATCCTGCCGCAGGACTACTGGCTCACCTACACCTCGACCTACTGGAATACGGCGATCCGCGTCACCAAGAACCAGACGATCGACGACGACACCGACAAGCCCTACGAGCGCGAGCCGCAGTTCACCTGGAACGCCTTTGTGGCCGATGCCGCGGGCTTTGAGCTTTCGACGCGCTTGGAAGCGACCCGCTTTACGCATCCCACCGAAGTCGACGGCGACCGCTTCGTCTTTCATCAGCAGATCTCCTATCCGGTGCGCGGCGCGGGCTGGTTCATCACGCCCAAGGCGCAGTTGATCACCGCGCAGTACGACCTCGAGCACGGCTGGAAGAGCGGCTTTCTTGACCGCAACGCCGACACGACGCCCGGCTACACGGTGCCGATCCTCTCCCTGGATTCGGGCCTGGAATTTGACCGCGACATCAACCTTGCGGGCCGCAATGTGATCCAGACGCTCGAGCCGCGGATCTTTTACAGCTACACGCCCTACCGCAACCAGAGCGAGATTCCGCTTTTCGACTCCTCGGTGGCCGACCTCAACTTCGCCCAGATCTACAGCGAAAACTCCTGGGCGGGCTATGACCGCGTCGCGGAAACCAACCAGGTGACGGCAAGCGTCACGAGCCGCTTCATCGACGCCGACACGGGCCTGGAATGGATGCAGGCCTCGATCGGCGAGCGCTACTACTTCAACGACCGGACTGTGAACAGCGCAGGCGACCGCATCTCGATGGAAAACCAGAAAAGCGATCTTTTGGCAAGCATCGGCGCACGCCTGACGCGCACGATCTCGGCTTCGCTTTTCGGCCAGTGGTCCTGGGAGCGCTCAAGCTTTAAGAAGGCTGTGGCGGGCGTTCGCTGGCAGCCAAAGCCGATGAGCGTCATTGGCCTCTACTACCGCTACAACTGGCAGCCCGACTACAACGACGAAGACTTCATCGATCAGGTCGACCTTGCCGTGCAGTGGCCGCTCACCGACAAGATCTACGCCCTGCTGCGTCAGAACTATTCGTTCTACGACAGCAAGTTCATCGAAAGCCTCGCCGGATTCGAGTACCACGCCGGCTGCTGGACGCTGCGCGCTGTTGCACAACGTTACACACGCGACGAAGATAAGAACGATGAAACCAACTTCTTCCTGCAGTTAGAATTGACCGGTCTTGGCGGGGTTGGCTCAAGCCCGCTCTCCGAGCTGCAGCGCAGCATCCCCGGGTATCAGACCCGCAGCCCCGTGCCCAATTCCATCGGTACCTATGATTACTACTACTAAACGCTTCTCCCTTGCAGCAGCGCTCTGTGCTCTGGCCGCACTGCCCGCATTCGCCCAACAGGCCCCGGCAGCCGCTCCCGCTGATGCCCCCGCCGCCGCGCCCGCCGAGACGGTGACCGAAACCGTCCAGCAGCCCGCCAGCGGCGTGCGCTTTGCCGACCGCATCGCCGCCGTTGTCAACACCGACGTCATCACCGAATACGAACTGCAAAACCGCGTGCGGCAGGCGGCCATCAACCTGCGCCAGCAAAACATCAACCTGCCGCCGATGCCCGAGCTGCGCCGCCAGGTGCTCGAGCGCATGATCACGGAAAAGGCAACCGAGCAGCGCGCCAAGGAGCTTGGCATCCGTGTTGACGAGCAGATGGTCAATGCTTCGATTGAGCAGATCGCCCGCAACAACAAGATGACCGTCGACGAGCTGCGCGAGCGGCTGCGCGCCGACGATGTGAGCTTTGCGACGTTCCGCAACCAGGTGCGCGATGAAATCACCGCCCTGCGCCTGCGCGAGCGCGAAGTCGACAGCAAGATCACGATTCCCGAAAGCGAGGTCGACGCCTATCTGGCCGAACTCACGGGCTTTACCACCAACGACACGCAGGAGTACCACGTGCGCCACATCCTGCTGCCGATTCCGCCGGGAGCCTCCGACTCGGAGGCCGATGCCGTGGAGGAGCAGGCCGAAGCGATCGTTGAGCGCGTGCGCGCGGGCGAAGACTTCAGCACGCTGGCTGCCGCGAACTCCAAGGCCGCCGACGCGCTCTCCGGGGGCGACCTCGGGTGGCTGGACGCCTCGCGCCTGCCCACGCTTTTCTGGAAGGCCATTGAAAACCACCGCACCGAGCGCAACTACGTCACGATCGTGCGCTCCTCGGGCGCCGTGCACGTCGTGCTGCTTGAAGACAGCCGCGACGGCGTCAAGGCAAAGCTCGCCGGCACACCTGTTGAGCAGACCCACGTGCGCCACATCCTGATGTTCGTCTCCGACCTCACGCCCGAAGACCAGGTTTTGAGCCGCTTGAATGAAATCCGCCACCAGGTGATGAGCGGCAAGGCCGACTTTGCCACGCTTGCGCGTCTGAATTCCGTCGACAACTCCGCCACCCGCGGCGGCGACATCGGCTGGGTGGGGCCGGGCGACACGGTCCCCGAGTTCGAGTCGGCAATGAACAAACTGCAGCCCGGCGAAATCTCCGAGCCGATCCGCACGCCCTACGGCTATCACCTGATCCAGGTGCTCGAGCGCCGCACGGCCGAAGCCAACGCCGAACGCAGCCGCATCAACGCGCGCAACCAGCTGCGTGAAAAGAAGCTTGCCGAAGCCGTCTACAACTGGCAGCGCGAACTGCGCGACAGGGCCTACGTCGAAATCCGCAGCAACGACTACGAATAGCCGCTGCCGCCATCTCAACGCCTGACGGGCAGGCCGCGCAGCCGGTCTGACCTCAGGCGTGTTTTATTATCCAATCCGAGTTTTTGCACCATGACTTCGAGAATCGCCATCACCACGGGGGAACCTGCCGGCATCGGGCCGGAAATCTGCGTCAAAGCGGTCTTTACAGGGCGCTTCAAGTCGCCCGTTACGCTGATCGGCGACGAGCGGCTGCTGGTGAAGACCGCAGAAGACCTGGGCTTTGGCTCCATCTTCCCGCAGTGGGTGGAATTTGAGCATGTCGAGCTCGCGCACCCCGTCGTGCCGGGAAAGCTTGACGCCGCCAACGCCCCCTATGTGGTCGAAACGCTGGCGCGGGCCGCGCGCGGCGCCCAGGACGGCACCTACCGCGCCGTGGTGACCGCGCCGGTGCAAAAAAGCATCATCATCGAGGCGGGCATCCCCTTTGTCGGACACACGGAGTTTTTCCAGCAGGCCGCAGGCGTCAAGCACGTGGTGATGCTGCTTGCAGCAGGCGTTGCCAAGGAAAGCCTGCGCGTTGCGCTTGCCACCACGCACCTGCCGCTGGCCAAAATCCCGGAGGCGATCACGCCGCAGCTTTTGGACGATACGCTCTCAATCTGCGCGCACGGTTTAAAGCAGGACTTCGGCTTTGAACGTCCGCGCATTGCGGTGACGGGCCTGAATCCGCACGCGGGCGAATCCGGCCACATGGGCCGCGAGGAAATCGAGGTGATTGCGCCCGCCATCGAGCGCGCCCGCCAGTCGATTGCAAGCTGCGAGTTCTCCGGCCCCTGGCCCGCCGACGCCGTCTTCATGCCGCAAAACTCCAAGAACTTCGACTGCATCGTCTGCATGTACCACGATCAGGGGCTGCCTACCTTAAAGCGAGACGGCTTCGGGCACGGCATCAACGTCACGCTGGGGCTGCCCTGGGTGCGCACGTCTGTCGATCACGGCACGGCGCTTGATATTGCGGGCAAGTGGGTTGCGCACGAGGGAAGCCTGCTGGAGGCGTTGTCATTGGCCGCCCACATGGCCGAGCGACGCGAAAAGATCCGCGAACTGCAGCGCCTTCTGGGTTAAGAGCGGGAGGACGCCAAGATGAGCGACGGACTTCAGGGGCATCACGCGCGCAAGCGCTTCGGCCAGAACTTTCTGCACGACCGGCACTGGATTGAGCGCATTGCCAAGGCAATCAACGCCGTGCCGGGCGACGACATCGTCGAAATCGGCCCCGGGCAGGCGGCTTTGACGCGCGAGCTCATTGCCGCGGCGGGACACGTGCGGGCTGTGGAGATCGACCGCGACCTTGCGGCCTGGCTCAAGGAAACCTTTCCCGAGACGCTCACGCTCATCGAGGCCGATGCGCTTACGCTTGACTGGAGGAGCATTTCTCCTGCAGGCAACCTGCGCGTCGTGGGAAACCTCCCCTACAACATCTCCTCGCCGCTTCTCTTCAAGCTTCTGGAAGCCGCAGATTTCGTGCGCGATCAGCACTTCATGCTGCAAAAGGAGGTGGTCGACCGCATGGTGGCCGCCCACGGCAGCAAAACGTACGGCCGGCTATCCGTGATGTTGCAGTGGCGCTACCGCATGCAAAAGCTCTTTGACGTGCCGCCCGGCGCGTTTAATCCGCCGCCCAAGGTGATGAGCTCGGTGGTGCGCATGATCCCGAAGGCAAAGGACGAAGTTCCCGCGGTGGACTTTGCGCTTTTCAGCTCGGTCGTTGCCAACGCCTTCTCGCAGCGGCGCAAGACGATCCGCAATGCGCTCTCGGTCATGATGAGCGCCGAGGAAATCGCAGCCTGCGGCATTGATCCAGGCGCCCGCGCAGAGGCGCTGCCGCTGGAGGCGTTTGTAAGCCTTGCGCAGCGCGCGCAGGCGCTTGGCCGCACGCCGGTGATGCCCGGCACGCAAAAGTAGAAATAAAGACCCCGCTTGTTGCAGGCAGCCGCAAGAGGCCGGAACTGTGCGGGGTGTCCAGCCTTTTCCTGCTTTTCAGGCCCCGCCCAAGATGGAAAAGCACTGTTGCGTCGGAATTTACCGCAGTGATTGCGCCGCGGACAATGTGATGAAGGTTTAAATCATCTTTCCCCTCTAAAGAGTTTGCGGCAGACGCAGGGTACTGTCTCCTCATCTTCTTTATTTTTTGAGCAACAGGCTATACCATCCAAGCAGAGAGTCTTCTGTGAAAGAATCACAGGAGTCACAGCCCTGATAGACCCTCGCTTCGGTAGCGATGGAGCGTCGTCAGGGCTTCTCTTTTATCGCTTGATTAAAAAATCCCAACTTTCTGAACTAAGGTCTGTACCCTCTAATGGGCCGCCATCGTCTTCTGGCCGTCAGGTCCGGTTTCGCGAGGCGCGGAAGTCCGAAGGACTCATGCCGAGCTCTTTCTTCACGTAGCGCGAAAAATAGGAAAAGGACGAAAAGCCCAGCGACTCGGCGATGCGCTGAATCGGCTCGCCCTTTGCGCTCAAGCGCCGCGCAATTTCCTGCGTGGTGAAAAGATCAATGAAGTAGCCCGCGCTCCTGCCGCTTGCCCTGCGGCAGACCTCTGACAGGTAGTGCGGCGTCACAAAAAGGCGCCTGGCGTACCAGTCAAGACTGCGGTGCGCACGGTAGCTGCCGCTGCTCAAATCGTCGAGAAATTTCATCAAAAGCGCGGCCGACCGCTTGGGCGTCTGCGGCAGCGGCCGGCTTTGCGCGTGCATGTTGTAAAGATCGAGCACATGTGCGGCAAGCAAATGCTCAAGCATCTCGTCCAAAAAAATGTGCGTTGTCTCCGCGACTCTCTGCCGCATCCGCAGCAAATCCTCCCGGCAGCGCGCGTACTCGGCGCGCGTGAGCTTCATCACGGGGTTCAAAAGCAAAGAGAGCATGCCCACGGCGCCGTATCCGCTACGGATCGCAAGCGAGCTGGAAAGCTTCAAGGGAAACGCCATCAAGATGGCCTCAAAGTCTTTCGAGGCGACCAATTCGCTTGCAAGCGCCGCATTGGGAAGGATGACATAGTCGGTCGCAACGGCGTTGTAGAGCGTGCCTTGGTGCAAAAAGCTCAGGCCGCCCTGCGTGCAGAGGATGTGGATGACGTGCCCGGCCTCGATGTCGGCCTGCATGCTGCCAAGGGAAGACGGAAAACGAAGGAGACCGCTTGCCCGTTTGCCGGCGTCAGCCTTCGGCCCGCAAGCATCAGGCGCGCTGGAGCGCGTTTCAACAGAGGTGGCGGACCGCATCAGATAACACCGAAAAATGACAATTTCCGTCGCTTTCAGGCATTCCTGCCAAAGCGTTTGAAAGCTAATCTTTTTTCAACACAGATTCATTGATTTCAGCCGTATTTTAAAGGATTCCCATATGAAAGAAGTGTGCTTTCACAACGGCGTACGGATGCCTGCCATCGGCTTTGGCGTCTACCAAATCGACAAAAATGACACTCAGCGGTGCGTGGAGGAAGCGCTCTCGCTCGGCTACCGTCTGATCGACACGGCGGCAAGCTACTTCAATGAGGAGGAAGTGGGCGCCGCGGTGCGCGCAAGCGGCCTTGCCCGAGAAAACGTTTTCATCACCAGCAAGCTTTGGGTGCAGGACTACGAATTCGAGGACGCGCTGCGCGCCTTTGACAGGTCGCTAGAAAACCTTGGCGTTGACTACATCGACCTGTATTTGCTGCACAAGCCCTACGGCAACTACTACGCAGCCTGGCGCGCACTCGAAAAGCTCTACCACGAGGGGCTTATCCGCGCCATCGGCGTCACCAGCTTTTCAAGCGAACGGCTGCAGGACCTCTTTTTGCACAACGAGGTGAAGCCCGTGCTCAACCAGCTGGAAACGCATCCCTTCTTTCAGCAAAAAGCGGCCAATGCGTTTCTGCGCGCCGAAGGCATCGTGCACGAAGCGTGGGCGCCGTTTGCCGAGGGATCTAACGGAATCTTCACCAACCCGACGCTCGAAGCCATTGCCGCAGCCCATGGCAAAACCGTGGCGCAGGTCATTTTGCGCTGGCTCAATCAGCGCGGCGTCGTCGTCATTCCGAAGTCGGTTCACACGCAGCGCATGCAGGAAAACCTTGCCATTGGCGACTTCACACTTTCGGCGGCTGAAATGACGGCCATTGCGGCACTCGACACCGGCAGGAGCCCGATTTACGACGACATGGATCTGCCGACCGTACGGGCAATCGGACTGCACCGCATCCACGATTGATTCTTTTTCAAAGAGGCTTTTCTCATGCAAACCATTCAATTGAACAACGGCGTGAAAAATGCTTGCTTTGAGCGCTGTGCAAAGATCCAATAAAAATGTGATAAAAATCACTAAAACATCTATAAAAATGTGATTGGTGTGTATGGAACGATTGGTCTTGAGAAATCTGGTGGAGTGGAAAGCCTCCCCCTATCGCAAGCCTCTGATTTTGAAGGGCGTACGTCAGGTCGGAAAGACGTGGATCCTGAAGGAGTTTGGCAGACGATGC
>CALXOY010000050.1 GCA_944390145.1 uncultured Duodenibacillus sp. | reverse complement strand
CACAGGGGAATATCGCGGCCTGCAGGAGCGGATTGCGGCGGGCACAAAGAGCGATGAAAGCGGCATGCTGGAGGCTGACGAGCGCCGCCGGGACGTCTGGCGCTTCATGGCGGTCTTCTGGATGGCGGCGCTGACGGCGCGCTGCGCGGATGCGCTGCATAAGCTTGAGGTCGTCAATCGCAAGAAAACGCCGTTTTCGCTTTTGATCGACACGTTTTATGCCGCCAACGGCTACCAGAAGTCGGGACAGTACTGGCTGCTTTCGCTGGTGCAGACGGCTGTACAAGCGGTCGTAAACGAAATCCACCCGCAAAAGTGCGATTCAGAGAGCATCGAAAGCCGCCTTCCCAAGAGCGTCGAAGCGTTCGTCAATGACGCCTCGGGTATGGCCGGCCGCGTGCAGAAGCGCTTTGACGCAGGCTTCCCGGAAGGTTTCCATCGCCTGCTTCTTTGGGCGTTGCGGCGCTTCAGCAGCCCGCAGGGCGAGGGATCGACGACGCGGACCGTGCTCGGTCTCGAGGCGAACCTGAAAGTTCCGGAAGAGTGGGCCAAAAAAGATGCGCTTCCCGAACCCATTCAAAAGGGCTTCGACCTGATCGGTAAGACAAAGGCGTTTGACGGCTGGCGCTATTCTGAAAACGGCCTGCGCTGGAAGCTCTTTTTCACCGACTGGCTGCTGTGGGTGGACTGGAAGGGTTGGAAAGGACAAAAAAGGAAGTTCGCCGTTTTGGAAAAGGCGCTCGGCGCCTTGGTCTCGGTCAGCCCGCATCAGGGATTTGATGCAGCTGCGCTTAACCACTCCTTTGAAGCCTTCCAAGCCAGGTTTGATGAACTGGCAGCCGACAAAATGCGCATCGTGTCGCGCTCGCAGGTCGAGCACTGGATTGCCCAGGACACCGAGAAATTGCAGGGAAAACCGGAGCTCGATTGGTTTTCCAATCTGGCGCTCATCAATCTTTCGGAAAACGCATCCAACAGCAACAAGCCGACGGACGCCAAGAGCCTGAAGGAGCAGCTGGGCGAAAATCCCGCGGCCAAGCTTTTGTGGCTTGCGTGCTTTGCCCAAGCGAGCGCCAGGGAACAAGAAGAGTTGTTTGGAAAACTCTGCACGCCCAAAACGGACGCATTCTGGGCGCGGTACATCAGCTCGTTTGCCCGGACGAACCGGCCCGCCTGAGCGGCGTGCGCCCGCGCAAAAAGAGGCCGCCCGTCCGGAAAATGGAGGGCGGCCGTCTTCAAGGCGTGGCTTTGCCTTGAGGATTAGTCAGCAAGCGCAAGGCCCGAGGCGATGCGCTTTAAGACCTCCTCCTTGCCGAAGAGCTCCAGCGTCTTGTCAATCTGCGGCACGCGGTCAGCGGCGCAGACGAGCACGCGCAGCGGCGTGGCGATCGGTCCCATCTTGATCGACTGCTGCTGCATGACGTTCTTGATGACGCCGTAGATTTCGGGCGCGGTGAAGTTTTCCAGGGGCTTGATGCCTTCGACAAAGGCTTCGAGCGCCTTGCGGTTTTCACCGGCCAGGGCGGCGCGCACGGCTTCCGGATCCTGCACCAGGGGCTTGTAGAAGAAAAGCGCCAGGTCGGCGAGCACTTCCAGCGTTGCCGAGCGGCTCTTTAAGAGGGCGCAGACGCCCACGAGGTCGGGGCCGCCGTCGACCACGCCGCCGCGCTTTTCAATGCGGGGCTTCACAAGGCCGGCCAGACGGGCGTCGTCGGCTTCCTTCATGTACTGGCCGTTCAGCCACTCAAACTTCTTGAAGTCGATGCGGGCGGCCGCCTTCGAAACGCCGCGCAGCTCGAAGACTTCGGCCAGTTCTTCGCGCGTGAACTTCTCCATGTTGCCGTGACCCCAGCCCAGGCGCGCGAGGTAGTTGAAGACGGCTTCCGGCAGGAACCCCTGCGCTTCATACTCCATCACCGACACCGAGCCGTGGCGCTTGGAAAGCTTCTGGCCGTCGGGGCCGTTGATGAGCGGCAGGTGCGCAAAGACGGGGATTTCGGCGCCCAGCGCGCGGTACAGATTGATCTGGCGCGGCGTGTTGTTGATGTGGTCGGCGCCGCGGATCACGTGGCTCACCTTCATGTCCCAGTCGTCGACCACCACCGCGAAGTTGTAGGTGGGGATGCCGTTGCGCATGATGATGAGGTCGTCGAGCTCCTTGTTGGCGATCGTGATGCGGCCGTAGACGGCGTCGTCCCAGGTCACCTCCCCGTCGTCGGGGTTGCGGAAGCGGATGACGGGCTCCACGCCCTCGGGAATGGGCTTGCCCACGCAGTTTTCCGGACGCCAGCGGCCGTCGTAGCGCGGCTTGAGGCCGGCGGCGCGCTGCGCCTCACGCAGGGCTTCGAGTTCCTCGGGGGTGGCGTAGCACTTGTAGGCGCGGCCGTCGGCAAGCATCTGCTCGACCACTTCACGGTAGCGCGGCAGGCGGTCCATCTGATAGACGGGGCCTTCGTCATAGTCGAGGTTGAGCCACTTCATCGAGTCGAGGATCACCTGCGTGGCCTCCTTGGTGGAGCGCTTCTGATCGGTGTCTTCAATGCGAAGCAGGAACTTGCCGCCGAAGTGGCGCGCGACGGCCCAGCAGTAAATGGCGGTGCGGGCGGTGCCCAGATGCATCATGCCCGTGGGCGAGGGGGCGATGCGCGTACGGATTTCTTTCATGGAATTATCTTGGTGCGCCGTTTGCGCAAAGGGCAAGCGGCAATGCTCGAAATGCGCCCGACGGATCAGCGCGATGCTCCCGCGGGCCTTGAAAAACACCGTATTTTAGCCGCCTCACCGCCGCTTTTGTCTGCTCGTGCGTTTTTGCCCGGACAAACGCAGCAGGCGCAAAAAAGCCCCGCCTTCAATAAGCAGGGCTTTTTTTACGGTTCATAAAAACGCCGTTAGAACACCGGCACCACGCCGCCCTGGTAGTTCTTGATCATGTAGTCCTTCACCTTGGGGCTCGTGAGCGCCTTCACGAGGGCTTGAACGGCAGGGCTCTTTTCGTTGCCAATGCGGCAGGCCACCACCACGGCGTAGGGGCTGTCCTTGTTCTCAAGGTAGATCGAGTCCTTGATGGGGTTCAAGCCCACGCCGAGGGCGTAGTTGGAGTTCACAATGGCCACGTCGACGTCCTCAAGCGTGCGGGGCACCTGCGCGGCTTCGACTTCGGTAAAGCGCAGCTTCTTGGGATTTTCGGTGATATCAAGCGGCGTTGCGGTGGTGCCCGCCCCCTCGTTTAATTTGATCAGACCCGCCGACTGCAGCAGCAGCAGCGCGCGGCCGCCGTTGGCCGGATCATTGGGGATGCTCACGCGGGCGCCCTCGGGAAGGTCGTTGAGATTCTTGACGCGCTTGGAGTAGGCCGCCATCGGAAGGATGTGAATGGGAGCAACGGCCGTGATCTTCAGACCGCGGCTTTTGACGGCGTCGTCCAAAAAGGGCTTGTGCTGGTAGTAGTTGGCCGTGACTTCGCCTGCGTCAAGCGCAATGTTGGGGCTCACGAAGTCGGAGAATTCCACAATCTTCAAGTCAAAGCCCTGTGCCTTGAGGTCCGGCTCGACCAGGCGCAGAATGTCGCCGTGCGGCACGGGCGTGGCGGCGACGGTGAGTTCGGCGGCGGAAAGTCCGGCCGCAAAAAGCGAAAGTGCGGCGGCGGTCAGAATCTGTTTTTTCACGATGTTGCTCCCGTAAATATGTTTTCTTTTAATGCGGGACACTATAGCCTGCAGGCCGCAGTCTTTTGGAGCGCCGGGACCGCTTGTGCGGCTTTTTTCGGCTTTCGTTGAGGTATTACCTTGCAGCTGGCGGCTGCGGGGGGCGGCTGCCGGCAAACCAGGGCGGACGGCTTGTAAAGCCGTGCCCGCAGCGTTCTGCCGGCGGCAAGAGCCCCTGCCTTAATCCATGCCGTTGATCAGGTACTCGAAGATGTGGCGGTTGCGGAGAACCTGCACCGCGCTTTTGGCTTTGTAGGCGTCGTTGAGCGGCCGGTTCAGGATGAACGGCACATAAAGTTCATTGAGGCTGCCGTGGGAGCGCAGTCTGTGGCCGGAAAGGCCCGCTAAGTCATGCCTGCTGCGGCTGGTGCCGATGCAGACATGGTGCCTGGCCAAAACGACAACGTCGGCTTCGCGTTCGCGGTCAAGCTCAAACATGCGCACGGCGCGGTCCTTGTCAAGCGCGAGATCGACGCCGGGAAGCTGCTCCACGACGCTGATGATGTCGGCTGCCGAGGCATTGCCCTTGCTCCAGACGCGAACCAAGCCACCCAGGGCGCCGTGGTGCGCCACAAAGGCGTCGGTGATGGGACAGATCACGACGGTTTCGCCCTTGCCCAGCGCCGCATCAAGAACGTCCTGAAGCCAGATGACTTCGGGGCTGCCGGCGGCGTTGCTCATGTCGCTCATGCCGTGGTCGGCCGTCAGCCCCAGATTGATGTCCTCGCGGCAGAGCCTGCCGAAGAGGCCGTCGAGCGCTTCGTAGAAATGAAGGGCCTCCGGATCCTCAGGCGCGAATTTGTGCTGGATGAAGTCGGTGAGCGACAGATACATGAGCGCGGGCCTTTTGTCCTGCAGGATTTTCAGCCCGGCCTGCAGGACAAAAAGCGACAGTTCCGCGGAATAGCGGTCGGGCTGCGGCAGGCCGACATACTGCAGAACATCGCTGATGCCGTTTTCCTGCAGGGTGCAGTCCTGCACGCACTCGGCAGAAAACGAAATGTGCCCGCAGCGCATGTCAAGCCCTTTTTGCAGCTGGCGGCGCAGCTTGTCCTTGGCGGTGATGGAAACGACCTTTTCGCCGTTGCGAGCAAAGCCCGAAAGAATGGTCGGGGCTTTGAGCAGCTCGGGACCTGTCATGACCACCGGTTGCCAGGTCGCCGTGTCAAGGTAGAAGTTGCCGGAAATGCCGTGCACCGAAACCGGAGCGCCCGTGATGATGGACATATTGTTTGGACAGGTAAAGCTCGGCACGGATCCCATGGCGCAGGCGGCAAAGCCCTCACGGATGAACCGCGCGATGTTGGGCAGTTTTCCGAGTGCAAGAAAGCGCTTCAGATAAGCCGGATCCGAGCCGTCGATGCAGACGGCCACACAGGGGCGGGGCGGCTTGCGGTAGGCGATGTTGTTGATGGTGACGGGAAAGGACATAAGGCTGTTTTCTCTTTTTTTGAAAAGTGCCGTTGCCGGCGGTGGTTAAGCGAGCTGCTGCATGAGCATTGATGCGGCGTTCACAAGTTTTCGCGTATAGCTGTGCCGGGGGTTGGCGATGAGGTCGCCGGCGCGTCCGACTTCCACGATTTCTCCCTTGTAGATCACAGCGATGCGGTCGGAAATGCGGCGCACAATCTCGATGTCGTGGCTGATGAAAAGCATGGAAAAGCCATGCTCGATTTGCAGCGCCCTGAGCATTTGCAGGACTTGAACCTGCACCGTCGGGTCGAGCGCCGAGACGATTTCGTCGCAGATGAGAAGATCGGGCTCGGAAAGCAGCGCCCGGGCGATGCACACGCGCTGGCGCTGGCCGCCCGAGAGCTCGTGGGGATACAAATCGAGGTAGCTCACCGGAAGGTTTACGGAAAGCATCGCCTGCCGGAGCTTTTGCGGCGCATCGGGCCCGTCGATTTTCAAAAGCTTGAGCGGCTCAAGCAGCGCCTCGCGAATCTTGAGCCGCGGGTTGAGTGCGCCGAACGGGTTTTGGAAAATCATCTGGCAGCGCCTGCGCAGCGCAAGCGGCAGGCGGGTGCTGTGCGAGACGTCCGTCCCGAAAAGCGTGACGGAGCCCTTGTCGGGCTTGGCCAGGGCCGAGAGGATTTTGGACATCGTCGACTTGCCGCTGCCTGATTCGCCGAGGATGCCGAGCGTCTCGCCCCGGGCGATGTCAAGCGAAATGTTTTTGAGCACGGGCTTTGGCCGGCTCCAGAAGTTGGCGGCCGGGTAGGAGAAGAAAACGTTGTGCATTTCCGCGGCCTTTTCGTCGGGCCGGATGCGTGCGGCAGCGGCGGTGAGGCCTGTCAGTCCCTTTTTGGCATTCATGAGCTCCTTTGTGTAGGGGGCCTGGGGATGCTCGAGCACCTGCCGGCAGGGACCGGCTTCCCGGATGGAACCGGCTCGCATGACGGCGATGGTTTGGGCAAGGGTTGCCGCCGTGGCCATGTCGTGCGTGATCAGCAGCATTGAAAAGCCAAGTTCGGCCTGCAGGCTTTTGAGCAACTGCAAAATGCCGGACTGCACGCTGGCGTCAAGCGAACTGGTGGGCTCATCGGCAATCAAAAGCTTTGGTTCGGCTGCAAGCGCCATGGCGATCATGATGCGCTGCTGCTGGCCGCCCGAGAGCTGGTGCGGATAGCGCCTGGCGGTCTCGGGCGGGTTGGGAAGCTCCACCATTTCCAGCAGTTCGTACATGCGCTGCGCGGGATCGGCAGCGCGGGCGGACGGCTTGCGGCCGATGGCTTCAAGGATTTGCCCGCCCACCCGCATGAAGGGGTTCAAGCACGTCATCGGATCCTGAAAGACAATCGAAATGTCGGTGCCGCGGTGCCGCCGCATCGCTTCATCGTCCCGGATGGGGAGGTCCGTCCCTTCAAGCGCGATGCGGGAGGTTGCGGCAAGAACGCTGTTGTTGGGAAAGAGCCCCAGCACTGAGAGCGCCGTCGTGGATTTTCCCGATCCCGACTCGCCGATCAGTGCAAGCGTGCGGCCTTTTTCGACGGTCAGGCTGACGTCGTCAAGAATGCGCTTGCCGGAAATGTCAAGCGTGAGGTGGGTGATTTCAAGCATGGCTGTCATGATGCAGTCCTCGGATCGGCCATTTGCCGCAGGATGTCGACGGCGGTGTTGATCAGCACGAGGCAGACCGCGATGAAGGCGACACAGGCCAGAACCACCGGCGTATCGCGGCCGTGAATGGCGTTGAGCGTGAGGGAGCCCAGTCCGGGCAGGCCGAACAGAATCTCCATGGTGAGCGTGCCGGCAACAAGGCTGCCCAGCACAAGGCCCGACAGGGACAGCAGAATGCCCGTGGTGTTGGGAAGAATGTGATAGAGCGCAATGCGCAGCGGCGCAAGGCCCTTTGCGCGCGCCGTGCGGATGTGCGGCAGGCAGGCCGACTCCTTGAGCTCTTCGCTCAACGGCTTGACGATCTGCCCGCCGTTGTCGAGCGCCATGATGATGACGGGAAGCACGAAGCTGCCCAGCACCGGAAGCCACCCGAGCCAGATGGAGAAAATCAAAATGAAGATCACGCCCGCGCAGAAGGTCGGCATGGCAATCGACCAGGTGTTGAGAATCTCCACCCAGCGCTCACCCCACTTGTTTTTGCGGATGACCGAGTAAAGCGCAAGGAAAAGGGCGAGCGCAAGCCCCAGCACAAAGCTCTCGCCGGCAAGCTTGAGCGTGACGGGCAGCGCATTGGCGATCATTTCGGCCACCGGTCTGCCAAAGCGCAGCGACGTGCCGAGGTCGCCGTTTGCCGCCGCTTCAAGCCAGTGCAGAAACTGCACGAACCAGGGATCGGCAAGCCCCATTTCGCGGCGCATCGCAAGCGCCTGTTCGGCCGTCAGGCCCCCTTCGATGCCCAGAACATCGACCGCATCGCCTGGAATGGTTCGGCAGAAGATAAAGGTGAGCGTGACGATGGCCGCGCACTGCAGCAGCCCTTTGCCCAGTTCGCCGACGAGGTGAAGAAGTTTTTTCATGGCGTTTTTTCCGAAAACGACTCATTGCCGGGAGGGGATGCGGCGCAGCGGGTCGAGCCTTACGCGCAGGTCGTTGCTGATCAGAGCCAGCGCAAAGGTGAGGCTCACGAGTGCTGCCAGCGGAACGAGGATCTCCCGGGGAGCGCGCTCGATGAGCGGCGCCGCGTCGGCGATCATGCGCCCCCAGGTCGGTGCATCGGGCGAACTTCCAAGCCCCAGAAAGCTCAGGACGGACTCGGTGACGATGCAGCGCGGCAGCACGATGGCTGCCTGTGTGAGAAGTGCGCCGGAAATGTTGGGAAGAATGTGAAAGCGCAGCAGATGCCAGCGGCTTCCGCCGAAGGTTTGCGCCGCGAGCACATAGTCTCGCGAAGCCTCCCGCAGAAAGACCGAACGCGTGACGTAGGCGATGAGCGGGGAGAAGGCCACGCCCGTGGCAATCATGAGCTGCGCCGTGCCGCTGCCAAGCCCCACGATGACCAGCAGCGCCATCAATGTGCTCGGCAGTGCGCGGATGAGGTCGATGAAGGCGAAAAAGAGACTGGCGGCGATTCTGCTTGTGTTGAGCGCTGCCAGCGCAGCGACGGCGCCGATGAGAAAGGCGATGGCAGTGCCGCCCGCGGCGATTTCAACCGTTGTCTGCGTGCCGTAAAGCAGACGCGCCCAGACGTCGCGCCCGAAGTGGTCGGTGCCGAGAATGTGCTCGGCCGATATGCCCGCGTCGCGCGCCAGCAGATCCTGATCAAGCGGCGACCAGGAGGTGAGCAGCGATGCGAACACGGCCGCGAGGACAACAAGGATGATGACGCCGTAGCAGACCCGAAACTTGAACGGCATTCTGGGCAGGGGCATGGGGCCGCCTGCCGTCTGCTTTTGGGTGAACGCTGCCAGCATGACCCGCTCCTTTTAGTTGTTGATCTTTGCGTGATCAACGCCGCCGTCGACCCAGTGGCAGGCCCAGGTGAAGCCTGTGTCGTAGCCGGTGACGCCGTTGCGGATGGCAATCAGATCGGGCGAAAGGCCAAGCACATAGAAGTAGCCCTTCTCCATGATGCGCTTAAAGGCCTTCAGATAGACCGCACGGCGCTGCTGCGCGTCGGTGGTGGCCACGGCCTCGTTGATGAGGGCGTCGAGCTCGGGATCCTGAATGCCGCCCCAGAGAACGGGGTTGGGGCCGTCGCTCATCAGGCGGACATAGCGCAGGAAAATGTCCGAGCGCGGTCCCGAGTGCATGGCCGTGAGATCCCAGTCGTACTGGCCCAGGCGCTTTTGCGTTCCGATGTCGTCGAGCGCAACGTGATTGACTTTAAAGCCCAGCTTGCGGACCATCTGCACGATGACCTGGCTGTAGGGCTCCTGCCAGGAGACGAATTCGATGGTGTGCTCGGCGGGATTGACGCCGGCCTCCTTTAAAAGCGCCGCGGCTTTTTTGAGATCCGGCTTCTTGAACTCGTCGGCTTGCGCGAGCTCCTTGTCAAAGTAGAAGTTGTTGGCGCCGACCATCTGGTTGCCGGCGACGGCGCGCTCGCCGCCCACAAAGTCCATGACGGCGGCCTTGTCGATGCAGCTGGCAATGGCCCGGCGCACGCGGATGTCGTCAAAGGGCTTGCGCGGCTTGCGGTTGTTGAAGGCAATGAAGTACCAGGCGCTGTCCTTGAGGCCTTCGATGCGGGCGGCTTTGGCGCGCTGCAGGTCATCGGCGGCGTCCTTGCTTACGCTCGCAATGTCAATGTCGCCCGAGCGCAGCGCAAGGCTCTTGTCGGTTCCGTCGCGCAGGTCAAAGTGCACGGCCGAGACGAAGGGAAGGCCCTTTTGCCAGTAGTCCTTGAAGGCCGGAGCGTCGAGGCTCACCTTGGGAATCCACTTGCCGAAGGTGAACGGCCCCGTGCCGATGGGCTGCGTGATGGTGGAGTCCCAGCCGGGCGATTTGGGCGAGAGGATCCAAAGCTCGGACATCAGGCTCATGAAGGGGGCAAAGGGCTTTGCGAAGGTGATGATGACCGTGCGCGCGTCGGGCGTTTCCAGTTTTTCGACATGCTGCAGCGAGGAAACCAGCCAGCCGCCCTTGATCTTTTCGCGGATGCGGTTGATGTTGGCGGCGACATCCTGCGCGGTGAGCGGATCGCCATTGTGAAAGCGCACGCCGTCGCGCACCCGGATCGTATGGATCCTGCCGTCGGCGGAAACATCGATTTTTTCGGCGAGAAACGGCTTGACCCGGCCGTCGTCGGCAATCGAGGTGAGAGGCTCGACATAGCACTGCTGCACGGCGATGCTGCCGGTGTGGCGGTGGGGGTCGGATGTGTCAAGTCCGAGTGTTGCATAGCGAAGGACGTCGCGGGGAGCCGCAAAGGCGCTCATTGCCGGCAGGAAGGATAGGGCGGCGGCGCCGAGCATGAAACTGCGGCGGGAGACGGAAAAACCTTCAGGCATTTGTATTCTCCATTGGGGAGTTGAGGTGAAGTAGGGAAGTGCCATCCATCGAGGGTCGAGGAAGGCCTAAAAAATCGAGAATCGTCGGGGCGATGTTCGTGAGATCCGTTGCGTTGCGGCACAAGCCGGGCGCAATGTCAGGATGCTCGATGAAAAGGAATGGGGATTGTTCGTGCGGACCGAGGCCCCCGTGCTGGCCGGTTCCAGTCAGGCTGCCGCCGCCGGAACCCGCGACAGCGAGGCTTACTCCGACAATGCCGCTGCTGTTGACCGCGTCGGGTTCGGCGCACAGCGACACGAAAAACGCGAGCGAGTCGGCCGGACAAATCCGTAGGCGGGAAAAGTCGCGGCGCGCGATGACCTCCCCCGTCCAGGCGGCCTCTTTCAGAAAGCGCTCCATGGCGCTCAGCTTTTCCGGCTGGGGGTTGTCGACGTAGATCAGAGCGGCCGTGCCGTTGGCCGCCGCGAGAACGTCTTTGCTTTGCGGGCCGCGCTTAAAGCCCGCGGCAATGAGCCGGGCTTCAATGTCAACCGAGCCGCAGACGGTTTCGTGGCCGTGATCGGAGCCGGCCAGAAAAAGCACGTCGACGCCGCGATCGCGCAGTGCACGGACCGCCTGCGCGGCAAGAGCGATGTTGCGGTCGGTCGACTGCAGGGCGCGGATGTGTTCGGGCGAACCCAGGGCGTGGTGATGCTGCGTTGCGTCAGGGTGCCCGAGCCAGAGCACGGCTGCGGCGGGAAGCGGTTGCTGGAACAAATCCTTCAGAAAACGGCGGGTCATGGCGGCGTCGCCTTCGAGGTCGGGGGAAACGTGCAGCGCGTCGCTTCCCTGCAGCGGTCTGCCGCCGGGTCCGAAGCTCGCCTCGCGGTGAAACACGTGCCCGAAATGCAGCGGATCCTGCACGTAGGCCGCGCCCGGCGAGGCGTTTGCGTAGATGCGCGTGCCGCCGGCAGGCGCTGTGATTTCAGCCAGCGTGGGGCGGGCAAGGACGTAGCCGCGCCACTGCAGCGCCTGCTGAAAGAATTCCGGCTTTCCCGCGTCGCAGACCACAAGACCGGCCGGACTTCTCAGGCACAGCTTGTTGCCGGCCAGTTCATGGTGATCCGGGTAGCAGCCCGTTGCAGTGCTTGCGGCCGCTGTGCGCGTGACGCAGGGAACGACGGAGCGGTGGCGCAGGCAGCAAAGCGATTGTTTTCCCAAGCTGCTGAGAAAGGGCGTTGTCTGCGCGGTGATGAAGTCCCGGCGCATTCCGTCGGCAATGACAAGCAGGGCGAACTTGCGTGATCCCATGACAAAAGCTTCCTTGTTGCAGGTTGTCCGGTTTCGAACGCAAGCGAGTCTAGGAATCGAATATTGCAGATTGTTGACAATCTGCAATTTTTACAATGTGATAAAATTTCAGACTTCGAGAAAGGGATGTTGTTGCGTATGCAAGCTGCACAGGCCATTCAATTGATTTCGACGAAATCGCTCACGGGACTTGCCTGCGAGGAGATCGAGAAGTGGATCTATTCGGGCAGAATTCAGCCTGGGGAGCCGCTGCGCGAGGCTGACATTTCCGCCCGGATGGGGCTTTCGCGCGGGCCGGTGCGGGAAGCGTTCCGGATGCTTGAAGAGCGCGGACTGGTGTTGTGCGAAAAAAACCGCGGCGTGCGCGTGCGAAGCTTGAGCTTTGACGAGGTGCAGCAAATTTACGAGCTGCGGATCGCCCTGGAGGGCCTGATCGGCAGCCTTGCCGCACAGCGCCGCACCGATGAGCAGGCCGCAGGCTTGCAGTCCATCATTAAAGAAATGCGTGCTGCGGTTGAAGCGGGCGACGTCGTGCGCTACACGCAGCTCAACTTCAAGCTGCACGAAGAGCTCTCGCAGAGCGCCCACAACGCCTTTTTGTCCGACACTTACAGCCGCCTGGTGGTGCAGCTCAAGCTTTTTCGCTCCTACACCCTGCGGCACAACGCTGACAACGTGCAGCAGTCATTTGCCGAGCACTCGGCCATTGCCGCGGCTGTGGCCGCAGGCGACGCTGCGCGCGCCCGGACGCTTTTGGAGGAGCACTGCAAGGCAAGCCTTGAGAGGCTTCGCGTCCAGATGCCGCAGCTGCAGCAGGAAGAAAAAGCCGGCGCGTCCTGAGGAAGGAACGCACCGGCTGCAAGTCAGACAGCGCCCGCTGATCAGCAGCGCTTGGCGAGCTCTTCGGCCTTGCCCGTGTAGGTGGCCGGGGTGAGCGCCATGAGCCGCTCCTTGGCCTCGGCGGGGATTTCGAGCGTGGAGATGAATTCACGCATCACTTCGGCCGTCATGTGGCCCTTGCCGCGGGTGAGCGCCTTGAGCTTCTCATAGGGCTTGGGCACGCCGTAGCGGCGCATCACGGTCTGAACGGCTTCGGCGAGCACCTCCCAGGCGCGGTTGATGTCGTCGGCCACGGCCTGCTCGTTGAGTTCGAGCTTGCCCAGGCCGCGCTCGAGCGCGTTGTAGGCCACAAAGCAGTAGCCGAACGCGACGCCCAGGTTGCGCAGCACCGTGGAGTCGGTGAGGTCGCGCTGCCAGCGGCTGATCGGCAACTTGCCGGCCAGGTGCACCAAAAGCGCATTGGCGATGCCGAGGTTGCCCTCGGAGTTTTCAAAGTCAATCGGGTTGACCTTGTGCGGCATCGTGGAGCTGCCGACTTCGCCTTCCTTGAGCTTCTGCTTGAAAAAGCCCATCGAGATGTAGCCCCAGACGTCGCGGTCAAAGTCGATCAGCACGGTGTTGGCGCGGGTGATCTCGTGAAAGAGCTCGGCCATGTAGTCGTGCGGCTCGATCTGGATGGTGTGGGTGTTGAAGTTCACGCCGAGCCGCTCCTCGACCACGCGGCGGCTGTGCGCCTCCCAGTCGTAGTCGGGATAGGCGATCAGGTGGGCGTTGAAGTTGCCGACGGCGCCGTTCATCTTGGCGTAGAACTTGACGGCTTCGATGGCTTCGATGATGCGCGTCAGGCGCACCGCCACATTGGCCATTTCCTTGCCGACGGTCGTGGGGCTTGCCGTTTGGCCGTGCGTGCGCGAGAGCATCGGAACGGCGGCCCAGCGGTGGGCGAATGCGCGGATGTGGTCGCGGATCGCGGTGAGGCGCTCGACCAAGGCCTTGCGGCCTGCCGTGAGCATCAGCGCGTGGCTCGTGTTGTTGATGTCTTCGCTCGTGCAGGCAAAGTGCACGAACTCGGAGGCCTTGGCAAGCTCTTCGTCGTGCGCAACCTTTTCCTTGATCCAGTACTCCACGGCCTTCACGTCGTGGTTGGTGCGCGCTTCAATCGTCTTGATCTCTTCGCAGTCCTTTTCCGTGAAGTTGTCGGCAAGACCGCGCAGGAAGGCCTGGCCGTGGGCGCTGATCGGGGCGAGTTCGGCAAAGCCAGCTTCCGAAAGCGCGATCAGCCATTCCACTTCCACGCGCACGCGTGCATTCATGAAAGCCGATTCAGAGAAGATGCCGCGCAGGACTTCGCACTGGCGGGCATAGCGGCCGTCGAGCGGACTCAAGGCCGTAAGGGAGGAAAGTGTCTGCATAGGATGAACGGATAAAAGAAAAGAGGCGCAGTGATTAAAGCGCCTTTGCGATTGATGTCTGCCGGTATTTTAAAGGAACGGCTGGGTGTGCGCCGCCGAAACGTTTTCCGGCTGTGCGCCGCAAGGACGATAATGCAGGCGGAAACTTCTGTTGGAGGAAGTCAAACCATGCACGACATTTTCTTCTTTCTGCTTTTGACCGCTGGGGCTGCGCTTCTAGCCAGGCTTCCGGTAAAGGTGCTTGCCGCAGGACTTGCCGCCGCTGCTTTCTTCTGGCTTTTGATGCCGGGGCCGTTCTTTGCATGGCCCGTGCACGGCTTGCTGCCGGCAATGCCTCATTTCGGCCATATGGGCTTTGCACCGCACGCCCTGCACAATCTTCTTTGGATTGTTCTTGCCGCCGGCGCCGGCTGGCTTCTCTGGAAGGCGCTTTCAGGAAAGAGGGGGGCTGACAAGACAAAAGGCGGATAACAGTCTGTACACGGGTCTTTATCCGCACGGTTTTCCCCGCAGGCGGCCTTTACTTGGATTTGCCTTGCCTTAACGCTTCTTTGCACAGCCCCGGCGTAAAGTACAAATCAAGAAAGGGAGCTGCTTCAAAGAGGAAAACTCAATGAAGAGCTTCAGGGAAGAAAAACATCCGGTCGGCAAA
>CALXOY010000049.1 GCA_944390145.1 uncultured Duodenibacillus sp. | reverse complement strand
GGCGAGCGCGCTGGCATCCCCTCTTTCCAAGCAGGGCGCAGGCGCGTTTGTGAGCGACTTACGGGTGCGGGTCAAGGGGCAGGGGGCCCGCGACGTGGCCGCCGACCCGCAGGCGATCGGCACGCTCAGCGCGGGCGACGAAAAGCACTTTGCGCCGCTCGTCCCGCCCGAAGGGTCGGTCCTCTGGGAGGGATTTCGCGTGCGCGAGGTGCGGGCGTTTTTAACGAGCGACAAGCTCACGGAGACGCTCGTTTTGACACGCGTCTCGCCCAAGGCCGGGGTGCCGGACGCAGCGCGCCTTGCCAAAGCCGTGCGCGGGGTGCTCGCGGTCGCAAGCGAAATCAAGCCCGCGGGCGCTTCCGCCCTTCAAACCGAAATCACGCTCATTCGCAGCCGCAGTGCGGCCGTTGCGGGCGACGCCTCCTTTGAGAGCGCGCTCGTTGAGCTTTCCGGCAGCCGCTGATCAGCCAGCCTTGATTGCGACGCAGACACACTGAGGGATGACAGGCCATGCACAAGCCGCCCATTGATTTTGAAGAAGAGCGCAAGCGCCTTGCCAAAGAACTGGGCCTTGCCTACACCGGACAAGAGACTGAAGTCGTCTTCTGGCAGGAGGATAAGCAGACCGAGGAGGCCCGCGCAGCGCTTCTTGCCGAGATGCAGAAAAGACGGCAGGCCGGGGCCGCAAGCCCGGACGAGGCCCCGAAGACCGCCTCAAACCCCGCAGCTGCGCCCGAACAAGCCTTCCCGCACGCTGACGGTGAACCCGCGCAGCCTATCTTCGAGTCGGGGCCGGCTGACGCCGGGCACGAGCCTGACGCCGCCGCGGTGACGGCCGCGCGCGCCGCCCCCGTGCCCTTTTGGCTCAGAGTCAAGGTGGGACTCGGAAAACTCGCCGCCTTTTTCAAGAACCGGCGCGAGAGAAGCCAGGCCGGCAACATCGCTTCACAGGAGGAGGTGAGAAAGCGCCAGCGGCGCAACATGGTGCTGTGCCTTGCGGGATTGGTGTTTTTCACGATCGCCGCCGTCTATTTCGGCGGAGGCGCCGTGACGCGCGCGCCCGACCCCGTGCGGGTTTATCAAAGCGACTTTCGGATTGAACCGGATGCGCTTGACAAGCAAAGCTATCAGCAGCGCTACGACGAAAAGCTCGCCGACATGGCCGCGCGCCTCAAAACGATGGAGGAGCTCGCAGCGCGCCTTGAGCGTGATCTCGCTGACAAAAGGGAGGGCAACGGTGCTGGCGGCAAGGACGCTCCCGCAGCCGCCGTGCCGGTGGCGGAGCTGCCGCCCTTTACGGCAGCGCAAAACGCAAGCGAAGCCGCGGCCTTAAACGCTGCAGCCGCTTCAGGCGGGCCTGCTTTGACGGGGCCCCGCCTTGCGCGCATCGCCGTTTCCGACCCCGTGGCCGAAATGAAGACGATTGAAAAGGAGGCTAGACGCCGTTTGACCGCCCGGCGCCTTGGCGACGCGCCGATTGCGTCCAACCGTGCGCGGCATGAGGCCGCAGGCGCCTATCTGCCCGCTGGCAGCTTTGCCCGCGCCGTGGTGCTCGCGGGTGCAACGGTTTCAACCGGCGGAACGTCGGCCTCCAACCCCGTGCCGATGCTCCTTGAAGTGAAGGACCTTGCGCGGCTTCCCAACGCCTTTCGCGCCAACGTCAAGGCCTGCTTTGTGACGGCAAACGCGACGGGCGACCTCTCAAGCGAACGCATCTGGATCCGCCTGGAGCGCCTGAGCTGCATGACGCAGTCGGGAAAGGCGTTTGATGCGCGCATTCAGGGCTATGTGACGGGCGACGACGGCAAAACGGGCGTGCGTGCGCGCTTGGTCACGCGAAGCGGGCAGGCGATTGCAAGCGCCCTGTTGACGGGCTCGATTTCGGGCCTCGGAAAGGCGGTGTCGCTCTCGGCCCAAAACTCCACCACCTTCACGTCAGGGGCCGTGGGCACCACCGTGACCGACAGCTTCCGCGCGGGGCTGGGCGAAGGGCTTGAAAACGCCCTGGACCGCATCGCCGACTACTACATCCGGCTTGCCGACAAGATCTTTCCGTGCCTGGAAATCGACTCGGGCCGGCGCGTGGATCTCATCCTCTCGCAGGGCCTCACGGTGGAGGTCGGGGAAGAGGAGACGGGCGGCGCTTCCGGCGGGACGCCCGCGCCGATGCCTGCCGTCAACAGTTCGGAATTGTTCGGCGACGAAATGCAGCTGCAGCAAAGCCGCTACGAATAACAAGATGAAGGACAACAACAGATGAAAAGAACGCTTTGGCGCACGGCGCTATTGATTCCCGCCGCAATGCTCGCCGGGTGCGGCGGCAACATCACGGGCCTTATCGGCGCGCAGGAGGACTTCGGCTGTCCCGCCTCCGGGGGCGTCAACTGCACCACGGTTTCAGCCACCTATGAGCGCGAGCACAGTGAGGAAAAGAAGGAGGCGGCGACGCTCATCGCCCCCGGCACGCAGGCTTCAGTCAATGATGCCGAAAAGAAAGCAAACGTCATGGAAGACCCCCGCATCCGCACGCAGATTTCCGCGGCAGCCGTGGATGTTCCCCACCGTCCCGCCGTGAAGGACAACCCCATTGCCCGCGCGCCCGAGCGGCTTGTGATGCTCTGGGTGCTGCCGTGGGTGGATGACGCGGGCGACCTGCATTCAGACGCCCGCGTCTGGATGCGCGTCAAGGACGCCGCCTGGCGCATCGAGTCGGTGCGCACGCGCGCCATGCAGAAGGCTCCGGAGAGTGCGCCTTGAGCAACGCTGCTTTTTCAAAAACGCCGCAGGTTCCGGCAAAGGGGCTGGGCGCACGCCTTGCCGCGGTTAAAGACGCCTTTGTGCGGCGCGTGCTGCCCAAGGGCAATGTCAAGGGCCTTGCGGGCGACGGCCTGCGCGGCACGGGACTGCCGGTCGTCGACCGCTTCAGCCAGGTCTTGAGCGTCATGTACTTTGACCGCGACTGCGGGATCTTTTTGATGAACAACGGCGCGCAGAGTCCGGTCTCGGCCATCGGCCGCGTCTTTGAATTGACGCCCGTGCTTGCAGCCGACACCGCTTTGGCCGAAGGCTTTGAGCGGATGCTTGCAGCCGACATGCCCGGCCGCACCGTCTATTCGGTTTCGCTTTTTGCGAGCGCCGCCGCGGTGCGGGGGACGCTCTCGGACTTCGTCGCCAGCCGCAGCGCGGAAAACCGGCTCGATGATCAGGCTTCCGCCGTGCTACGCGAAATGGCCGTGCGGCGTGCCCGCATGCTCGATCGCCGTGCGAGAAGTCTCGCAAGCGCCTCGCACACGCCCGTGCGGCACTTTCGCGCGTGGATGACGGTGGTCACCACCCCGGGCGAAGCCGAACTCATGCGCATTCTGGAGGGGCGGCCGACAGAGGCGCTCACGCGCTTTCTGCGCGGCTGCGAAGCAATTGAAGCGGCTTTAAAGCAGTTCGGGCTCTTTGAGCGGCGGTGGGATGCCCGCGACTGGATAGCGACGGTGCGCGAGATTCTCAATCCCCAGAAAGCCGCCGAGGGGCTTCTCACAGGCAGTCTTCCGGACGCGGTGGAGGCGATGCTGCTGCCGGACGCGCTGCGAACCGCGGCGGTGCTCCCGGACACCATGATCGAGGTGAAAAAGGACGGGATTGTCTTTTCCTCGCCCTCGGACGCGGGCGACCCCGAGCGCGCCGCAGGCTGCGTGGGCCTGGCCGTCAACGGGTTTCCCGCGCAGACGCATCTGTCGCTTGTGCGGCGCATCCTCGGCACGGCCTCGGCCTCGTGCGCGCGCATTCACACGCCCTTTTTGTGGACGGCAAGCGTCGAGCCCCGGCCCGTGTCGCAGGACCGTTCGGTGGTGGCGATGAAGCACGCGCGCGTGCGCCAGCTTGTGAACACCGAAATCGGACAGTTTTTAACCGACTTAGGAGAGCGCGGGCGCGATCTGGATTTGGCGCTCAAAGCCTGCGAGGAGGGGCGGGGTCTTGCGACCATCGCGCAGACCGTGCTTGTCTTCACCGCGCCCGGCAAAACGGCCGCCGCGGCGCAAAATGCAGCGAATGTCTTTGCGGCCGCAGGCTTTCAGGCAAGCACGGATGTGGGACTGCAGGTGATGGACTTGATGCACGCGCTGCCGCTCGAAGCCGGCACAAGCCTCATGCGCGACATCAAAACCGCGGGGCGGACCTTCACCGTGACGCGCCAGGCCGCAAGCCACATGCTGCCGCTTGCAGCCGACTTCAAGGGCAGTCCCGCCCGCGCCGGAGACGCCTCGCGCAAGCCCATGGCGATGCTCGTCTCCCGCTCGGGAGAGCTCATGCCCGTGGATGTCTTTGCCAATCGCAACGGCAACTACAACGCCGTGGTGGCGGGGACCTCGGGCTCGGGCAAGTCGGTTTTGACGCAGGAGATGGTGATGTCGGTTCTGGCCTCGGGCGGCCGCGTCTGGGTCTTTGACATCGGCAAGAGCTACGAGACGTGCGTGGAGCTTGCGCACGGACAGTTCATCGACTTTGAAAAGCCTGCGGAAACCGGGGACGGCCGCTTGTGCCTCAATCCGCTTGATATGCTGGGAGAGGATGCCGCCGACATGATCGACGAAGTCGCGCAGATCATCGCCGCCATGGCCAACGGCAGCGCCCCGATGGAGATGACCGCCATGGAGCTCATCAAGGTGTCGATTGCGGCGGTCGTGGCCAAAGCTCGAAGCGAGGGGCGGACGCCGCAGTTGACCGACCTCGTGCTTGAGCTCATGAATTCGCGCGACGCGGCGCTGCACGACGTGGCGGTGCGGCTTTCTCCCTTTGCGGCGGGCGGGCGCTTTGGCGCCTGGTTTGAGGGGAGGGCGAACGTGCGCTTTGATGCGGCCCTTGTCGTGCTCGAGATGGAGGCCTTGACGAACAAGCCGGTGCTGCAAAGCGCCGTGCTGCTCATTCTCATCATGCGGATTCTGAACGAAATCCGCACGCGGCCGCGAAGCGAAAAGAAGCTCATTGTGATTGACGAAGCCTGGCGGCTTTTGACGGGCGAAGCGGCGGGCTTTATCGAGTGGGCCTGCAGAACGCTCAGAAAGTACGGCGCAGGCATCGTCTGCATCTCGCAGTCGATGGAGGACTTCCGGATGTCGGGCACAGCCCGCGCGGTTCGGGCCAACGCCGACAGCGTGTTTCTCTTCCGGCAAAAGCCCGAGGGCATTGCGGCTTTTACAAGCGACCCGGCGCTGCAGCGAACGCTCATGGGCCTTACCACGGTGGCCGAAAGCTACTCGGAAGTGTGGACGCGCGTGGGCGACGCCCCAGGCGTGGTCGGGCGCCTCATTCTGGACGACTTCTCGATGACCGCGTTTTCCACCCGCGCCGACGTCTTTGAAGCCGTGCGCCGGGAAAAGGCCGCGGGCAAAACCGCGATCGAGGCGATTGCCGCCGTCGCGCGCCGCCGCGCCTGAAACGCAAAGGGATTTTCATGACCGCAAGAAAACGAAAGCCGGCCGGCGCCGCCGACCGCAAGGAGGCGCTGCGCGCCGCCCAAGAGGGCCTCGAGAAAAACATCCACGGCTGGACGCAGGAAGCCGATGGCAAAGACAAGGCGCAGGACGACGAAGAGGAAATGCTGCCCATCATCCCCGTGCACGATCCCGATGACGAAACCGCGGACGCTGAGGGAGAGCTCACGGCCGGGCAAAAGCGCCGTCTCTGGGAAAAGGAGCGGGCCGAGCGCCTTGCCGCCGAGCCCGACGCCATGGCCTTTCACGACGAGGCGGTGGAGCGCGCCGTCAAGGGCGGGATGCTTGAGCGCTTTGCCAAGGCAAACGGCCTCACGCACGAGCAGGCCTTGAGCCTTTGGCAAAAAAGCCGCCGTCAGCACAGCGAGGCGGTGACGGCGCTTGCCGCACAGGGCTTGACCGGCGGCTTTGCAGAGGAGGAAGACGCGCGCCCTGCCATCGAAAAGCCCCGCGAAGAAGAGGAGGAGGTCGTCGAAGACGAGCTCGAGACTCCGTCCGCCGGAAATGAGACGCACGCACCGGAAAGCGCAAACATGACGGAAGATGAGCCGACGGAAAAGGAGATCGTTGCGCCGCTCGCGGCCGCTGATGCCGGCAAAGTCCCGGCCGATGCGCCCGCAGGAAAGGAGTGCAGTGCGCCGGCAACGCCGTCTGGACCGGCTCTTTTAAAGACGCATATGCAGACCGACAACAAGCCGCTTGATCCCAAAACCCGGCGCCGCCTCATCAACGAGGAGATCGGGCGCGAGGAATACCAGCACACGCAAGAGGCGCTGCAGGCACTGCTCGAGGAAAAGCCCTCGCGCGCCGCGGCGTTTGTACTGCGCCATCAAAAGCGGCTCACCCGGGCGCTTTGCCTGATGCTTGCGGCCGCAGCCTTCTTCTACGGCGGCGCCGTGTGGCTGTTTGCTTCAGACAGCGCCCTTGCCCGGGGCCTGCAGAGCGCACGCGACTTTTTCACCATCCGCCCGGCCGTAGCTGTTGTCGACCGACGCGCGGTGAGGGGAGCCTTGTTAGAGCTTGCGCAAACCGAAAGCCTCGAGCGCGTGCTCAAAGCAACAGACGACTTTGACGCCCTTTTCCAGCGCGCCTGCGTCGAGGTGGCGATGGAGGAAAACC
The DNA here is from genome assembly GCA_944390145.1 of uncultured Duodenibacillus sp. GTDB lineage: Bacteria > Pseudomonadota > Gammaproteobacteria > Burkholderiales > Burkholderiaceae_F > Duodenibacillus. The sequence continues at coordinate 4,440 of CALXOY010000049.1, read as the reverse complement.
TCATGCTGCTCACCGCCGACTGCGTGATTGCGAGTTCGCGTGCGCACATGGTCGATGCCACGGACGACGTCAAGGCGGCGGTTCTGCGCCTTGCGCGTGAACCGCACGAGGGAGAGCGCAAGTGACCGGGCGCACGATGCTTTTTGCGGCCTGCTGCCTTGGCCTTTTTTCCTTTTCTGCACAGGGCGCTGTGCTGATCGACGAAACGGTTGCCAACACGGCGCCCGTGCTTGAGCCCGACTGGGAGCTGCTGCTCAGAAAACGCGTCGAGGAGGCTTCGCGCCTGGGATTGATGCGTGAAGCGCAGACAAAGACCCAAATGACCCTGATGCGCTACGCGCGGCGTCCCGTGCAGCTCGCACTGCCCCGTGCACAGGCGCCCCGCACGCGGCGTCTTGTACTGATGTCCGCTCAGGACATGGCTCGTTTGACCAAGCCCGTGCAGGAGGTGCTTGCGGGCTTTCGTCGGCGCTACGTCTTCATTGACGCGGACGACCGCTTGCATCTTGCGTTTGCCCGAAGCCTTGCGAAAAAGGATGCCGCCCTGCGGATCGTGGCCGTGGCGGGCGACATTCAGAACGCTGCGCGGAAAACCAGCCTGCGCATCTATGCCGACCAGGGCGCGCGGCTCACACGCCGCTTTGCTATTGAGGCTGTTCCTTCGGTTTTGACGCTTAAAGAAGACGAAGGCGGCATTGCGGCTGTGATCGAGGAGATCGCGCTTACCCGGGAGGACGAAGCCCAAAAGCCCGCCCGTGAGCCGTTGGGAAAGGACGTTCCGCCCACTGATCCCAAAGAGAACACAGGCCTTGAGCAAAGAGGACGCTGACGATGCGTCGGCGCTTTGCCGACTCCCACGCCATTTCACAACATCAACGGAACACACAACCATGACCAAGTACCACAGCCGCGCCGAGATCGCCCAGAACACGGCCCGCATGGATGCCGACGACAAGCGCAGGACCAAGACGGGGGGATACCGGCGGGTGTTTGACCCCACGCCCGCGCGCGACTTCGCCGCCCAATCGCTCTGGATGCCTGAGACGGCAAAGCTTTCCTTTTCCACCGCTTCCGACCTGGGGGTGCTGGCGCTCACGATCGCTGGGCACGTGCTCTCGGCCTTTCGCAAGAAGGCCGACGCCGATCCGAAGGCCGCGCGGGAAGCCATGATGCAGTACTTTGCGGGCCTGCCGGTGCCGGATGCCCGTGACCTCACCCGCGCCGTCCTGGATCTCGCAGGGCTTTCCCCCGTCTGGAAGGAGATTGTGCAAAACCGTCCGGACGCAAAGGGGATGACCCTTAACAGCCAGTACTTTGGCGCAGCGCCCGCAGCCTTTCAGACGGGCTATGACGGGCATTGGCTCACGCGTGAAGCGGCGCTGCGCCTGCGTCTGGTGCGCTACTACGAAAAGACAAGCAGTGAGTTTGCAAAGCTCCTTGCGCGCGTCATGGCTTCGCTCTCCCGGCAGGGCGCGGCCTACGCCGCCTGGAATGCCGGCTGGCCGATTTTTGTCTGCGACCTGAACCGCACCTTTGAGCGCTATGCCGCGCAGGAAATCGCTACGGCCGCGAGAGGCGAATTGGCGGTGGTGACAAAGCCCTTGACCAACGTCACGCGCACGCTCCTTGCCCGCCACGCGCCGAATCTCGTCGTGATTGAAGACGCCGAGGGCTTTTTGCCCACGGTGCTCGGCAACTTCAGCACCGTGATGCTGCTTGAGCGCCGCATCGGCGGCTGGACCTTGACCTTTCCCGCCGGAGGCGTCCTTGAGCGCGACCTCAAGAACAAGCGCTACCCCGCCTTTGTGCGGGCGCTTGCGCGGTGCGCGGAACTGCCCGCCTCGTTTGCCGCAGCCAAAGCAAAAGCCAAGGGGAGTGAAGCGTGAAGCGCGCACTTTTCGTGGCGGCGGCACTTCTTGTGGCCGCAGCAGGCGCCGCGGCCTCCGGCCTGTGCAAGGGCAGATTCCCGAACCCCGTCACAGACGTCTGCTGGTCGTGTTTGTTCCCGATGAAGATTGCGGGCGTGCAGGCTTCGCCCTCGGGCGTCTCGGACCCTTCGACCGGGGCTCCTGCGGTCTGCACCTGCCAGCGCGGCCCCATGGTGGTGCCGGGATTCAACATGAGCTTTTGGGAGCCCTTGCGGACGGTGGAGGTCGTGCGCGAGCCCTATTGCCTGGTTTCGCTCGGCGGCGTCTCGATGGATCCTGGGCTGGACGCCCCGCGCCACGGCAGAAGCGCTCAGCGCACCGCGGGTGTGCAGTCCTCCTTTGCGGGCAATGTGGGCGGCGACGGGGCGGGGACCCCTGAAAACGGCACCGTCTTTTATCAGGCGCACTGGTACCACACGCCCTGGCTATTCGTGCTCGAAGCGGTGGTCGACACCTCGTGCCTTGAAAACGCCGCCTGGGATCTCGCCTACCTCACGGAGCTCGATCCGCTCTGGGGCGACGCGCTTGCCGCCTTTGTGCTTGCGCCAGAGTCCGCCATCTTTGCCAATCCTGCGGCCGCGGCCGCCTGTGCGCTGGACTGCACCGCAGCCTACGCGATGGCGCCGCGCAAGGAGCTTTTTTGGTGCAGCGGCTGCCAGGGGGCGATTTATCCGCTCTCGGGGTGGGTCGCGAGCATGTCAAGCACCCTGCAGGCCTGGCACTTGATCGCCGCGCGCATGACCGTGAAGCTCGCCCGCGAAGGGCTCCTTTGGGCCGCCTATGGCCGAAGGGGCCAGTGCGGGCCCTATTTCGAGCCCATTCCGAGGAAGGACGTCTGGCGCACGCAGCTCGTTTATCCCACGGTCACCGCCTCGGGCTCGCGCTGCTGCCGGCCGCTCGGGGCCCCCACGCAGACCTGGGGCGCAGGCAAGACCCCGCCCGCCTCGGGCGAAGACGGCGCCATTCTCCTGTGGCGCATGCGCGACTGCTGCGCTTCCAAGGACTTGATGAGCGGCACGCCGTAGACGCTCCGGATTTTTTCCTTTTGTTTTTCTCACTTCTTTTTCTTGGACCCCATGATGACGCCCGACCTGCACGCCTTCTTTAAAGCGCCCCTTCACTTTTCTTTTGCGGCCGTGCTGTTGCCCGCATGCCTCTCACCGAGCCTCACGCAGGCTGCTGCCGCCGACGTGGTGGGCGCGAGCCGTGCGGGCGACGAACGGCTTGTAGCGCATGCAATTGACTGCGTCGAAAAGGCCGGGCACGCACTGCAGTACCTGAATACGGAAGGGGCCGCGGCGGCGCTGCCAACGGGCGAGGGGCCGCGCCTTTCCATTGCCGTGAGCATGAGCCTGGAGGCGGGCTACAGAAAAGAGCTGCGGGTTGCGGCGGAGAAGGCCGGCATGCGGCTTGTCCTGCGCGGCCTTCCGGTTTCGCCCGATCATGCCCGCAAGCCCTATTGGGGTGCGAAGCCGGCTGCGCGCGCCCTTTTGAAAAGTGAAATCACGGCAGGCGCCGCGCGCGTGCACGAAGTCTTTGGGTCAGCCGACATCGACCCCGCGTTTTTCCGCAAGCACACCATCAACGCGGCTCCCGCCTTTGTGCTTGAAGACGGCGTCGGCCATGCGCTCATTGTGCGCGGCGCCGTGACGTCTTTGTATGCCCTTGAGACCCTTTACACAGCGCTCAAGGAAAAGAAGACCATTGAGGCGTCCGTGCGCCGGGCCATGGCCTCCGAAATCGTGCGCCTTGCCTGCCAGCTCAAAAAAGGCGGCTTTGGCGACGAAGCATTCATGGGGGTGCCCTGCGATGCGTAGGAAAGTGGTGCTTTTGGCTGCAGCGCTTGCGGGGGTTCTCTCCGTCTCCTTGGCAATGGCGGCAAGCGAGGCGGTGGAAGAGGCGGTGAACGCCGGCAAGACCATGCCGTTGCCCGACTACGAGGCGCTCAAAGACGCGCCGGACGTGACGGGGTTTGTAGCCGACAACACCGGCAGCACGGCGGAAATAGAAGCGCTCTGGCAAAACGGCCAGGGGGCGCTCTACGCCCCGGGCCGCAGCGAAGCGGACGCCTGCTGGAGCAAAAACGACCCCCGGTGCCTGGCCGTGCAGATGGTGGACAAAGCCTCCACCAACCGTCCCGTGCTCGATCCGGATCTCACGGGCGACTTGACCGCCGGTCGCGACGAGATTCTGGAAAACGCCCAAGACATGGTGGACTTGGGCGGCACGGGCTCGTCCACGGGCAATTGCACCGAACACACGACAACCATCACAAAGCCCGAAGAAACCTTGACGTGCGACGTGCGCACCTCCCAAGAGCCGGGCGCGAGCGTGGAGGAAACCTGCCGGCACGCGTTTGAAGAGATTTTGTCGGAAACATCGGTGTGGGCGTGCAAGACCACTTATGCGGAGACGACGCAGAACACGTGCTCGATTCCGGTCGTGGTGCGGCAGACCACCAACACCACGCTTGCCTGCTTTGAGGGGAAAAAGGACGCCGAGGCGCTTTCCT
>CALXOY010000048.1 GCA_944390145.1 uncultured Duodenibacillus sp. | reverse complement strand
ACAGTGTCATGGCATCCTCCGGTTGAAAAGATGCTCGTACTCCTCGTCATCAGTTTAGCGGTTACGGGTTTGGTCACAGCACGTTATGAGAGATTTGGGAGGTTTTTATCCAACTAGTTAAAACCCTATCCAACTCACAATGGGAGAAAATGAATGGCAAGAGGAACGTTCTCTTACCCGTTGCGCATTGAACAGGATGAGGGAGTGTATGTTTTGTCCTTCCGGGACATCCCCGAGGCTATCGGAGAAGCTTCCTCAAAAGATGAAATCCGCTCAAATGCTTTAGATATTTTGGAAATTGTCTTGGACTATTACTTCAAAGCCAACCTTCCCATCCCGGAGGCCTCCGCTCCTGAAAATGGGGAGCAACTTATCGAATTGCCGCTAAGCTTCGTCGCAAAAATCATTCTGCATAACACCATGATGAAAAATGGTGTACGCTCGGTTGATTTGGCACGGAAAATGGACATTTCCACTTCGGAAGCGGCACGCATTACCAGCCCACGGTATAAAACGAAAATTGACACCATGGCGAAAGCTGTTTCAGCCGCCGGTGGTCATTTGCAGCTCATCTCGGCTTAATTACCCGTCAAAAGAACCCTTAAGACCTTGGATTCGTCCGAGGTTTTTTTGAAATCTCATCCATGCTGAAGTCACACAAGAGCCGCAATCAATCCTTGTGCGGCGCTTTGAGTCTGTGATTTTCCACCGCAGAAGGCAATGAAATGGCGCGCCAAATCGTTGAGCTCGCTCTCCAGCCGGCGCAGCGGCAGCTTCCCTGACCGCCGTTTCAAGTGCGTCAAACGAATTCGCCCGAGCAACACCCGGAAGGTCTGGAACCGCAGATTAATAATCGCCGTTGGTGCATCAAACCGCCGCGGGCTATTCCATCCTTAAACCCTACGGAACGCCGCTAGAACCCGCCTATGCCGCTTCAAAGCCCGCGGCAAGCTCCTGCAGGGCTTGCGCAGCCGGGACAACCGAAGAAATCAGGTCGATGGCGGTGTTCACCGACACAATGCCTTTGTCGGGATTGTCGCCATACATGCCGTCGCGCAGCGCATGCACCAGATCCACAGAAGCCGGAGCGCCGGGCTGCAGGCGATGCTTCACATAGACCTCGGCGGCAAATTCCGTGGGCAGCGACCGCTTCGTGTCGTCGATCACCAGGAGGTCGGCTCCCCTGCACTTGCAGATGAGCTCTTTGGTTTTCGCGTTTGCCGCGCACTCTTCGGTTGCAATAAAGCGCGTGCCGCAGAAAACGCCGGCCGCACCCAGGGCAAGCGCAGCGCGCACGCCGCGTCTGTCGTTGATGCCGCCCGCGGCAAGCACGGGAATGGAAAGGCTCGAGGCAATCGCCGGGACAATCGAAAACGTGCCCACGCCGTTGGCAGGCAGCACACCGCCCGCGTCGCACCCCGTTGCCACAAAGATGTCGGCTCCGAGCTCCTCGGCGCGGCGCGCATTGCGAGAATCGGGCGTCAGCGGCCGGACAATCAGATTCATACCCTTTTCTTTGATGAGATCAAAGATTTCCGGCACAAGGCCTCCCACGCACACGCAGGCCGTGGCGCCGCCGTCGGCGGCTGCAAGCACCGTGCTTTTTGCATACGCAAGCGCCGCGGCGTTGCCTCCGGCGGCCAGCACAACGTTCACGCCCACAGGCTTGTCGGTCAACTCGCGGACGCGGTGCAGCTCGCGCAGCAGGCGGTCGCGGGTGGTGATCTGTTCACCCTCAACGTAGCCCGCGTTGGGGCCGAGAACACCCAGGCCGCCCGCGCTGCTCACCGCCGCCGCAAGCCGGTGGCCGGCGATGTAGGCCATGGGGGCCTGAACGACGGCGTACTCAACGCCCAGGATTTTCGCGACGTTTTTCTTCTGCGTGTCTGTCATGTCTTGCTCTTACTGAATCAAGCGGTTGATGTCGTTGCCGAGCGCAAAGAAGGTGAGGCCCAGGATGAAGGCAAGCCCGACGTAGCTGCCGTATTTTTTCATCCGCTCGCCCGGCTTTCTGCGCGCCACGATCTCATAGAGGTAGAACATGAGGTGGCCACCGTCCAACACCGGCACGGGCAGCAGGTTCAGAATGCCGAGGTTCACTGAAATGAGCGCCAGAAAAAGCAGATAGGAGATGACGCCAAAGCTCATCGCCTGCCCGGCCATCTCACCGATCAAAACGGGGCCGCCCAGGCTGTCGGTGGAAACGGCTCCGGTGAAAAGGCCTCCGAGGCTCTCAAGCGTCAGTGCCGAAATCTTCCACGTATCGGCAAAGCCCTTGATCACGGCGCCGACGGGCCCCTCGCGCGTGTAGACGAGATCGGGCGCTGCGGTGAACATCACCCCCAAAAGGCCCATCGGCTGGCCGTTTTTGTCAACGCCCCTGCCCGGCGTCACGGTGAGCGTTCCGGCCGCGCCGTCGCGCATGTAGTCAAACTGCACCGGCACGCCCGCCTTGGTGCGCACGGCCTGCACAAGCGACTGCATCGTCTCCACCGGCTTGCCGTCGATTGCGGTGATCACGTCGCCCTTTTTGAGCCCCGCGGCTTCAGCGGCCGACCCGGCCTTCACCTCGACGAGCGTCACCGGTCCCTGCCATGGATAAAAGCCTGCGGTGAGCGCCGGATCCTCGGTGCCGTCGTTTTTCACGCCCGAGAGATCGACAAAGACATCCATCGTGCGGCCCGAAGGCGCCTGCAGCGTCACCGGCACGCGCTCTTCGCCCAGATTGGCGATGAGCTCCATGCGCATGTCGTTGAAGGTGAGCGTCTTTTCCCCGTCAACGGCAATGACGCGCGAGCCGCCTTCAACGCCGAGGCTTTCGGCCTGCGTGCCGGCTGCGGGCTGCGCGAGTTTGTTCGAGGGCTGATAGGTGCCCGCAAGCGCAATCGCAGCGTAGATCAGCACCGCGAGAAAGAAGTTCATCAGGGGGCCGGCCGCCACCACCGCGATGCGCTTTCCGACGGGCTTTTCCGAAAACGAATACTTCTTGAACTCCGCTTCGCTCATGCCGCGCGCGGCCGGGTTGTCGTCCTTGACGCCTTCGTCGAGCATCGAGACGTAGCCGCCGAAGGGCACGGCCGAGATGCGCCACTCGCACCCCCTTTTGTCGGTGCGCTTGAAAAGCACCTTCCCGAAGCCGATGCTAAAGGCCAGAACCCTGACGCCGCACCAACGCGCCACAATGTAGTGTCCCCACTCGTGCACCAGCACAAGGATTGAGAGCGTGATGAGAAAGCCGATCACTGCCATGGTTGCTGCAATGGTCTCTAAAAGAAATGGATCAATCAACGAAAACGCCTGCCGGGTAAGTGCATCTTGCACCTGCGGCAGGCGGTGAATCGAAAGCCCGGGTCAAGCGCTGCGTGCGCTTTATGCCGCAGCCTCGCATCTTAACGGGATTACGCGCTGATTTGAGCTGCCAAACCAGTGGCCTTTGCCCTCGACCTTGAGCTTTTCCACGAAGGAGCCGTCAACGACCGTGTCGATGTACTGAAAAACGGGCAGGTCCTTCACCTTTTCATACGTGCGGCCCGTCCACAGCCAGATCGTTTTTTTGTTTCCGAATTTTTCACGCACGGCGCGGCACAGCTCCGTCAATTCGCCCACGTTTTCGGGCTCCAGGGGATCGCCGCCCAGCAGCGACAGCCCCGCCACAAAGGGCTCTTCGAGCGCCTTCAAAATGCGCTCTTTGACAGAGTCGTCATAGGGCTTGCCCGCATCAAAGGGCCAGCTCTCCGGATTGAAGCACCCGCGGCAGTGCAGCCGGCAGCCCGACACGAAGAGCGAAACGCGCACGCCCGGGCCGTTGGCGGTGTCAAAGTTCGAAATCCCGATGTAGTTCATGCTTTACATGCTCACGCGGTTCTTGATCTCGGCCATCTTGCCGTCGTTCATGCGGCTCACGCCATTCACGTTCGAGTAGCCGAGATATCCGCACACGCGGCTAATCACCGAGAGATTGGAGCTGCCGCAGTGCGGGCACTTGAAGAGCACGTTGGTGCTGTGCGTGCCGCAGTCGCCGCAGTAGGCGCTGTCAAAGTTCACGCCCTGATAAAAGCCCATCTGCATGCCGCGGCGGATCATGGCGCTCACGGCGTCCTGGTTTTCCGGATTATCAAGGCGCACATACTGAATGTGGCCGCCCTCGCACAGATGGAAGTCCTCGAACTCGTGGTCCTGCTTTTCAAAGGGCGAGATCTCCTCGGTCACGTTCACGTGGAAGGAGTTGGTGAAGTAGTCGCGGCTGTAGTGCGGCGTCGTCGCAAAGACGTTTTCCACGCCCATCTTCTGGCAGAAGCGGTCATACTGGCCGGCCTGCGTGGCGCAAAGGCTCTCGGCGGGCGTGCCGTAGATGGCGTAGAGGTAGCCGTCCTCCTTCTTGAACTGCGCAAGCTTCTCCTGCAGGTGGTGCAGGATCTTCGCGGAGACCGCGCCGCCTTCGTCGACCAAGCGCTTGCCGGTCCACAGGTAGGTGGTTTCATCAAGCGCCGTGATGCCGAAGGACGCGGTCATGTAGCGCACAAGGTCGCCCACGGTATCGTCCGGGCTCTTTGTGCCCTCGTAGAGACCGCCCTGCGTGAAGGCAAGCGGATTGGAGGAGCACTTCTGGTGACGCACGATGTCATAGCGCTTCTTGAAGAACGCGCGGATCACTTCGAGCCGCTCGTCGAGCATCTCCCAGAACTTGTCCTGCCAGTCGTCGGGATGCTCGATCTGGGCGAGCTTCAGGATGATCGGCAGGTTCAAAGACACCGCGCCGATGTTGCAGCGTCCGATCGTCACCGCCTCGCCCTTTTCGTTCAACCACAGCGACAGGAACGCGCGGCAGCCCATGGGAGAGGTGATCGCGCCGTACTTCTGGAAAATCTTCGAGACGCTGCCGTAATTGCTCGAAAGCGACAGGTAGTCCGGGTACATGCACTGCGAAGAGGTCTTCACCGCCTCGTCAAAGAGAGCCGAGGAAAACGGGTCCTTTTGAATCTGATTTTCGTCGTAGAGGAACACGAGCTTGGGGAACACCACGGGCTTGTGGTCCTTGCCGTGGCCGTTGCGGCGCACCTGCAGCATGATCTTGCCGATCATGTAAAGCCAGCTCTTTTCGCGCTCGTCGTACTTCTCGGGATTCCACTGCCCGAAGGTGATCGTCGTAAAGGCGAAGTCGCCGCGGCTGCAGGGCACGGTGTTGAGCTTGAGCTCCAACGACTGAAAGCCCTGCTCGAGTTCGCGCACAACATCCTTGCCCGCGACCTCCTCGGCCTTGGATTCTTCAAGGCCAAGGGCCATGTACTTTTCGACGGCCGCCTTTTCGCTCTTGAGCACATAGGGCAGCAGCACCTTGTCGAGCTCGGCAAGCGTAAAGCCCCCGAACTGCTGGGCCGTTGCCACAAGCGTCACGTCACCGATCACCTGCAGCGCCGAGAGCACCGTCTTGGGCTCGGTGTACTGCACGTTGGACATTTCAAAGCCGCCCTTTAACACATGGCCGATGTCGAAGAGGCAGCAGTTGATGCAGCCCAGAATCATGTCGCGCAGGTCGTGAATGTAGATGTCGCCGCGCTCGATCAGTTCCTTTTCCTTGCCGGAGAGGTAGAACTGCTTGTAAAGGGACTTCGTGAGGTAGCCCTTGATAAGCGACCCCTTGGTCGAGACGAGCGAGCTGTCGAAGTTGGCGTTTTCACGGTCGCCCAGGCGCAGCACGTCGTCGGCGTCCTGGCGCAGCTGCTCGAAGGTCTTCGCGTAGGTCTGCTTGTAGTAGCGGTACTCGGCGTAGGCGTCGGCCACCTCCTTGTACTGCAGGAAGGCCAGCACCGCAATCACCATCTCGTGGAGTTCGGCCACCGTCACCTGGTCGCGGTGCTCAACACGGCTGAAGACCTCGTCGGCGATCTGCTCGAGATGCTCGGGGTCGATCACCTTGTCGCAGCGAAACGCCGCCTTCTTGACGGCGCTCTTGATCTTCTCGCCGTCAAAGCCTTCAATCGTATTGTCCTTTTTGATTACTTTCAGCATGTCGCACCACAACCCGGCTAGGGGTGAAAAAGTTCGGTCAGAACCGCCCCCGGCCACGCCAAAAACCAAGGGAAATCAAGGCGTTGGGGCCTGTCAGGGCGGAAAAAATTCCCCTGCCCGCCCAACACGTCATGTGGTGCTGCAAACAGAGGAACTCACAATGGGTTGTTATTTTACGAGCGCAAAAGCGGACGTCAAGACCCCGAAAAACCTCCCGAAAAAGAGGTACGAATGCCGCTTTTGGCCGGCGCTGCGCCGCTTTCCAAACGACGCACCAGCAAGGGGCGCAAAAAATTTATTTCCCCGATTGAAAACGCCTATGACAGATTTGACAGAAGCGTTGAGGCGTACCGGCGCGCCTCAGCATCCGCCGCGAGAATCTCCTCGACGCTTTCGGGGGCCCCGGTTCTGGCAAGGGCATCTAGCGACTTGCGGCAGACCTGTGCGATGCCGGTAAACGTTATCCGGCGGTCGAGAAACGCCTGCACCGCGACTTCGTTGGCGGCGTTGAGCACAATGCCCGCCGTGCCGCCCATGCGCAGCGCGTCGTAGGCGTAGGAGAGCTGCGGAAAGCGCTGCAAGTCCGGCGCTTCAAAGGTGAGGCTCGAAAGCGCAAAGGGGTTCAAGCGCTCCGTGCCCGCACTGATCCGCTCGGGCCAGCCCAGGCAGTAGGCGACCGGATGCTGCATCGAAGCCGTTCCCAGCTGCGCCAAAAAGGAGCCGTCAGCGTACTCCACCATCGAGTGCACGATCGACTGCGGGTGGATCACCACCGAAATGCGCTCGGGCTCGACGTCAAAAAGCCAGCGCGCCTCGATCACCTCCAGCCCCTTGTTCATGAGCGTGGCCGAGTCAATCGAAATCTTGCGCCCCATGTTCCAGGTGGGGTGCGCAAGCGCCATTTCGGGCGTGACGGCC
>CALXOY010000047.1 GCA_944390145.1 uncultured Duodenibacillus sp. | reverse complement strand
TCTTTCTCCTCCCGCCCCCGGCCCCCCCCCGACGCGGGGGGGGTATTTCTTCTCCCCCCCCCCCCCCCCCCCCCCCCCCCCCCCCATAGTGAAAAGCAAGAGCCCTTCCGGTCGCAACGGTTGGGCTTTTTGCTTTGTTGGCGCTGTCACACGACAGCGTCATTTGCGGAAAATTCCGCAAATCCTGTACAAGCCCTATCCGTTGCTCCATAGAGGACCGGCGAGTGCGTCCGGTTCTTCGCTTTCTCACCGCAGACCGAATCTTACAGATTTTTTTTGAACCGTTACAGCTTATTTGTCAGCCGCATCGCAGAGTGCTCCGGCGCCGCCCGGCCGGGTCTCAGAAACGGCTTTTCCTTGAGATTCGTCGCTGTTGATGAAGACGCTTTCCCGACATTTTTTCCCGAGACGTTGATGAAGCGCTGAAAAGGCGAAGTTAACGAACTGCAGTCTTGAAGCAGAAAGCGGCATTCGATACAGCTGCATCTTCCGGTTGAGAGAAGCTTGCAGTCTTGCGCACGAAGCTGCTGCGCAGCCGGCCGCGGCGGATGCACCGGCTGCTTGAAGGGGGCTTGAGCCGGAAGGCGGGAAAAAGAGCCGCCCCTTACGGCAGAGCTATCCGGCCTGCGGCTGCCAGATCTCAAAGGCGCCTTCGCGCTCTTCCGGCGCAAAGGCCGTGCCTTCAGCCGGCGTTCCAGTGGTGAGCCAGCAGACGAGCTTTTCGCCGGGCGCCTTGCAAAAGGCCTGCTGCAGCGCGGCATCTTGAAAAAGCGAACCCGAAAGCGCGATCGCGCCGTATCCCATCGCCTTTAAGGCCAGCAGGAACTGTTCAAGCGCAGCGCCCGCAGACACGAGGGATTCAACGTCATCGGCCCCTTCAGGACAATTGGCGACAAAGGCGACGATCTGCGGTCCCTTGAAGGCTTTCGAGGCGGCGTGCTCCGCTTTTTCTGCATCGGCGCCGCTCCGAAGGGCGGCGGCACGCAAAAGTTCTGCGAGGGTCTTGCGCATCGCTTCCTCGACAAGCACGAAGCGGCAGGCAAAACCCGTGTGGTGCACCGGCGCGCGCAGGGCGGCTCGGGCGGCAAGCTTCAAGTCGTCCACGGAAGGGGCGGGGGCGGTGAGCAGTTTGGGCTTGACGCTGCGGCGCGTCAAAAGCGCTGTCAGTAGTGCATTTTCCATGGTTGTTGACTCCCAAAATTCATCAAATGTCCGCACAAGATAGCACCAGACAAAGCCTCCGGCTTGTGCGCGGCGCATCAAAAAAAAGGCCGCGGCCCGGAAAACGGAACCGCGGCAGTCAAAGGCGGCCATGAGGAGAAGCAGCCGCCTGTTTCCAACTTCAAGGAGACTTAGATTTTTTCCAGACGCACCGGAATGCCTGTGCGGCAGTTGCCTGCAGCCCAGTAGTCATTGAGGATGGAGGCCTTCGAGGGGCGCGTCGGATCGTGCGGGATCAAGCGGTTGACGGCAACGCCGCCCGCGCGGGCCTTGATGCCGGGAACCTTCTTGCCGTCGACGATGCGGTCTTCCGCGCCGTAGGCCGTATGACCGAAGGCGTGCGAGACGCACACCGCGCCCGGCGCAACGCCCTCGTCGCAGTGTACGACGCCTTCGACCGGCTCTCCGTTGGGGCTCACAATGCGCACCTTGTCGCCCGTCTTCAAGCCGAACTTGCGGGCGGTTGCCGTGTGCAGCTCAACGAAGTTGGCGGGCGTGACCTCTGTGCAGCGGTCAAAGGCCACCGAGTAGTTGCTGCGCAGGATGGGCTTGAAGCTCGTAAAGAGCAGCGGATAGTCCTTCTTGCTCCAGCGCTTGAACCAGCTCTCGCCGTTGAAAAAGCGCGGCTCGTCCAGCACGGGCACGCCCGGATAGGGCTTGCCCGAGTAGCAGTGGCGGATGGCGGGCATCGCCGGATTGAAGAGCTGCAGGTACTTGCCGCCGCCGTTGAACATGAAGTTGCCGTTGTAGCGCGCGGGTTCGTCGTAGTAGCCGCCGCGCGAAAGCAGCGCCTCCACCTTGGCGGCTTCGGCCTTGGTGAGCCGCGGGGCCACCATCTTCATCGCGCGCTCAAGACCGGCAAAGCGGCGGTCGGCGTCGGTCACCTTGGGAAGGTTCGCGCACTGTTCGGCCACGTTGCTCAGGTAGCGCGCATACCAGTCGTCAAAGCTCGTGAGATCGGCCTTGCCGCCCGCCTTGCAGGCGATGGCGTTTTTGCCAAAGCCCGGCAGCTTCATCGCGAGCGCACAGTCGATGAGGAACTCCTCCATGCAGACGTGCCGCCCCTTCTTGTTTTTCACCGTGCGCGGCTCGAGCACCGGAACGCCCGCCACGACGCAGATGTTGAAGTTGCCCCAGGTGCGGTCGCAGGCGTATTCCTCGTACATCACGCGGTCGGGAATGATGTAGTCGGCATAGCGGTTCGTCTCGTTGATGAAGGCGTCGATGCCGATAAAAAGCGGGAGCTTCTTCGGGTCCTTCACCGCATCAACGACTTCCTTGTCAATGCTCGAAGCGCTGTAGAGCACATTGCTGCGCCAGTTGATGAGGGCCTTCGGGGAGTAGGGGTCGCCCGTGGCGATCGTGACGAAGAGTTCGGAAGCGTTGCCCGCGATGTAGCCCGGGTTCATCGGGTGGTAGACGCGGGAGGCGGGGTAGGGGTTCTTGCCCGCCTTCACCTTTTCCTTGTACTCGGTCGACTCCTCGTAGGGGGCGTTGCAGCAGGCGTTCATGGCGGTTTGCGAGGCGTCGCCCTCCACAGAGGTGAGGTCGTAGCCGCCTTCAAAGCCAAAGAAGGCGCCGTTGCCGTAAAGCGCGCCGCCCTTGACGTCGTGGCTGCCCGCAAGCGTATTGAGAATGCAGATGAGCCAGCCGGTCATGATCGCGTCGGCGCCGTTGTTGCCCGTGTTTGAGACGGCGGCGACGCGCCGGTTGTGCGAGCAGAATTCGCGCGCAATCTCCTGCATGCGCTTGACCGAGGCGCCGCAGATGCGGGCGTAGTCCTTCATCGTGTGGCGCTGGGCCTCTTTCTTCAAAAGCGCGATGCTGGAGACAAGATGCGCCTTGCTTCCGTCAGCCTTCTGGAAGTCGCCCTCCACAAAGAGGTCGGCGGGACCGGCGGTTTGGGCATTCACAAGCTTGCCCGCGACGCAAACGAGCCCCTCGGCGTCCTTGCCCAGGCCGTAGTCTTTGGCAAGCGCGGGCTGCTGCGTCTTTTCGTCAATCAGAAGCGTGGCGTTGGTCCAGTTGACTTCACCCATTTTCTTGGCGCAGGCCTCGTTGGGGTTGCGCAGGAACGCTTCGAGATAGAGCTTTTCGTCAAAGATCGTGCGGATGAGGCCGTAGAGGAAGGCCGTATCGGTGCCGGGCAGGATCGGCTGCCAGCGCGCCTCGGTGTTGTTGGCAACCGGCCCGCGCAGGATCGGATCGACGCACACATACCGCACCTTGCGGTCCACGCGTGCGTCGGCGACGGCGCGGCCCAGGCGGTTGATGCTTGCGCCCGAGGAGCCCGGGCACGTGCCGATGAAAATCGCGTACTCAAACTGATCCCAGTCGACGTCGCACATGCCCGCGCCGATTTCAGGTGCAAGGCCGAGCGAATAGCCGATGCCCACGGCCGCGCCGCAGTAGGCGTGCTTGGTGCAGAGGTTCACCGAGCCGAAGGCCTGGTTGATGAAGCGCCGGTAAAAGCCGCCGCGCATCGTGTCCTCTTCGTTGAAGGTGGCAAAGAGGCGGTTGGCGGCGCTGCCGAATTCCGGGGCGCCCTTCAGGGCGGGCGTCTTCAGGTCGCGGATCTGCCGCAGGCCGTCGACGTGGCCCTCGCCAAAGAGGTTGCCGCCTTCGACGATTTCCTTGACGGCCTGTTCATACGAAATGGTTTTCCACTTGTTTTCGCCGCGCTTTCCGGCGCGCTTTAAAACCTGCGTCACGCGACGGGGATCGGTCGCGCTTTGCGGGCCCGAGGCGCCCTTGCCGCAGACGGTGGCGCGGTGCGCAAGGCCCGCGTCTCCGGTGAGCATCTCGTAGGCCTTGGCCACCGGGGTGGAAAGGGGCAGGGGCTTGCCGCCCGTGACGACTTCGCAGTAGGGATTGCCCGCCACGCGCGTCACCGTGTTGGTCTTTTCATCGACGCGGTAGCGCAGGCCGCACATGTTGTTGCAGGTAAAGCAGCGCGTGAAACCGACGCGGATTCCATCGCGCACCGCCAGGGCGCCCTTGACGCGCCGGAATTCCGGGGCGGCGGCGTTGCCGAAAACAGGCTTCTTGGTGTTGTTGCTCATTTGAAATCCTCTTTATCGCTGCCACGAAACCGGCTTGGTCTCAAGCATGGCCTTGTCGTCGATATCCTCGGGCAGGCCGATGTAGAAAATGTTGGGTTTGGTGCCGAGCTTGGAGAGCAGGGCGTAGACCTTGTTTTCCTTCACGAGGCGGTGGATTTCGCTCGTTTCGTCGTTGAGGTCGCCGAAGATGCGCGCCTTGCCGATGCAGCTTTCCACGCAGGCGGGCAGCAGCCCCTCCTCGAGGCGGTGGATGCAGAAGTTGCACTTTTCCGGCGGCGTTTTGAATTCGGGATCGGCCTTGCGTGCGCCGTACGGGCAGGCCTTGGTGCAGGCCTGGCAGTGGATGCACTTGTTGTAGTCGATCACGACGATGCCGTCTTCGGGGCGCTTGTAGGTGGCCTGCGCCGGGCATACGGCCACGCACGGCGGGTTGTCGCAGTGGTTGCACTGGTGCGGCATTGCAAAGACGGCGCTGCCGAAGGTCTTGCCGGTGACGGTGACCTGGCTCACATCGGTGCGGCTGCGTCCCGCGGGCGTCTCGTTTTCCATGGCGCAGCTCACGGTGCACGACAGGCACCCCGTGCAGCGGCGTACGTCAAAGAGCATGGCATAGCGCTTGCCGGGTGTTTTGGCCAGAAGCTGGCTGCTTGGAATGAGCGTGAAGGCGGTGCCAGCGGCCATCATCTCAAGCAGTGAACGTCGATTGATTTGCATGGTGTTCCTGTGTCGGGGCATGAAGGCCGGGCCCCGGCCCGGGCGCTTTGCCCGAGCCGGATGTCCGGCGGGGTTTGGAGGTTGAGAGGAAAACGGGGGCGATCACTTCGCGACTTTGGCGTACCAAAGGTTGTGATTCTGCTTGGCCCAGTTTTCGTCGCACTTGCCGTTGAGCATGTTTTGCATGCCGCCTTCGCTCATCACGGCGCCCATGAAGATGTGGATCACGGTGAAGGCGCCGAGGATGACGGCGCTCACGATGTGGATGATGAGCGCAAGCAGCGTGCCGTTCTTGTCAACGCCGCCAAAGAGGTTCGGGTAGAGCATCATGAGGCCGGTGACGATGAGCGCAAGGCCGAAGACGAAGACCGTCCAGAAGTAGGCCTTCTCACCCGCATTGGCAAAGCCCGCGTCCGGGTGCTTCGCTTTGCCGCCGCCCAGGTTGATGTAGCCGCCCAGGCACGCAAACCACTTGCCGTCGCCCGCTTCCGGGAACTGGCGCTTTGCCCACTTGATCATGATGAGCACGGCGCCCACGATGAAGGGGAAGGCAAAGAAGTTGTGAAACATCACGCTCGCGTTTGCAAAGGAGGCAAAGTGCGAGGGGCTCATCAAGGGCTCAAGCCAGTAGCGGCCTGCGCCGATCACAAGACCCGTGAGAATGAGCACGACGCCGGGGATGGCGGCAAGCCAGTGCAGGAAGACGTCAAGCGGCGACCAGCGGTCCACAAGCTTTCCGGAGAAGCCGTTTTCAAGCTTTGCGCGCCCGTTGAACAGAACGAACACGGCAAAGAGGATGGCGATCAGCACGACGCTCATGAAGATGAAGTTGCCGATCGTGGCCGAAGCCTGCAGAAACGAGAGGTAGCCTTCGCTTACGCGCTCGGGTAGATACGTCATCGTGTAGGACGGGTCGCTTGCATAGCCCAGCAGCTGCGGGATGTCGTTGTTGACGACGTGCTCCTGGACCTCCAGCCAGAATTCAGGCTGGTGAACGGCGGTTTCTTCAGCAGCGCCGGCTGCCGTTGCAAGCGTCATGCCGGCAAAAAGGGCGAGTTTTTTCATTTTGAATCCTTTGTCCCGTTGAGGGGGCGGGGAGGCTGGACGACGGCTGTCGTCTCTTCCCCAGACATGGTGTTGCTCAGTGCAATGTCCGCGTGATGGGCCTCTAAAAGCCCGGCGAGGGTCTGCGCCCAGAGCCGCCAGAACGGATGGCGCGCGTCGGCGGCCATCGCCTGCAGGAACTTCGGCGCCCAGTGGCCGAAGTGCTCGGCCCAAAAGCGCTTTTCGGCTTCGTAGAGCATGGACGCCTCCTCGCTTTTGCCCTGCTTTTCGTAGGCCTGCCCACAGGCAAGCGCGGCGTAGCAGAACTCGAGTTCGTAGCCGAAAAAGTCCACTGGTTCGTTCATGTCGCCGACGGCAAGCCCCACTTCTTCGTAGGAGTAGCCGACGGCGGCGGTGTAGCGGTTGTTGAGCACGCGCCGGCCGGTCCGCCAGACGCTTTCGTAGGGCGGAACGGTGAGCTTGTAGGGGCCGATGCACATGCGGTTGAAATCGGCTTCGGCTTCATCGGTGTCGCGCAGGGCTTCGCTGCAGGCCCGGGCAAAGTCGTCCAGGCCTGAGGTTCCGGCCCAGCTCGAAAGCGCCTCATACACCGCGGGCTTTCCCGGGTGAAAAAGGGGCTCCTTCAAGAGCTTGACGGCGGTCACAAATGAGTCGAGCTGCGGCGTGGACATCAGCGGCGCTCCCGGATGATGATCATGTTGGGTTCGTTGATGCCATTGCTGTAGCCGATGCCGGTGCGCGAGGCCGACTTCTTGGCGGCAAGCACCTGCGCGACGTTGCCCGCCTGCAGGCACTTCACCGGGCACCCGTCGACGCAGGCGGGGTTAAGGCCCGCGTCGAGCAGTTCAATGCAGAGATTGCACTTGGCGGCCTTGCCGTCGAGCTTGCTGATCACAATCGCGTCATACGGACAGGCGGCCTTGCAAAGTCCGCAGCCCGTGCAGCGCGAGCGGTCGAGCACGACGATGCCGTCGGGGCGCTTGGTAAAGCAATTGGCGGGGCACACGGGCATGCAGCTCGGGTTGGTGCAGTGCATGCAGGCGTGCGAAAGCCACACGTCGCGCACGCGGCCGCTGGCATCCTTCACCTCATAGAGGTCGACCTTGCGGAAGCGCACGTCTTCGGGCAGCTGGTTGTGAATCTGGCAGGCAATGGTGCATCCGCCGCAGCCCACGCAGTTCTCCTGGCGGAAAATAAAGCCCTTTTGCAGTTTATTGGTCATGGTTTAGTTCTCCTTCAGGCTCTTTCCACGTTGACGCGGGTGGAGTGGTAGGCCGAGCAGCCGCCCATATCCGTCAAGCGCGACGTCGTGAGCGTATTGGTGTTGTTCTTCCCGTAGGGGTTGGTGCTGCGCCAGTTGCACTTGGCGGTGCGCACCACGCCGGGCTTGACGCGGGTGGAAACGCGCGCAATGAAGAAGGCTTCGCCGCGCTGATTGGTCAGACGCACGCGGTCGCCCATCTTGATGCCGAGCTTCTTGGCGTCCTCGGGGCTGATTTCACACTCGTAGGCGTTGAAGGCGCGGATGTACTTCACGTTGTAGAAGGAGGAGTTGACGCGCTGCGGGATGCCCGGGGAGATCAGGCGGAAGGGAAGCTTCTTTTCCTCTTCGGGCATGTCGTCTTCGCAAAGGCCGAGGTCGATCACCGGGTCAAAGCCCGCGCGCTTCATCATTTCGGAATAAAGCTCGATCTTGCCGGACTCGGTGCCGCACTTGCCGCCCGAGCGGACCGGAACGCTGGAGGGATAAGGCAGCTTGATCCACTTCTTTTTCTGCAGATCCTCAAGCGTGATGTCCTTGTACCAGGGCGTGTCGGTGTCCAGGAGCTGACGCATGATGTCAAAGGACGTGTCCTTGAAGGCCTGTTCGGTGAAGCCCATGCGGCGGCCCCATTCGGCAAAGAAGTCCCAGTTGGGCTTGCTCTCGCCCACCGGCTCGATCACCTTTTCGCAGATCTGCAGGAACCAGCCGTGGTAGTCGCCGATGATGTCGTCGGTTTCAAACTGCGTGGAGGCCGGCAGCACCAGGTCGCAGTACTCCATGCTGTCGGTCATGATCATGTCAAAGCCCACAACGTAGAGATCGTCGCGCTTGAGGTTCTCGATCACCTGGTTGACGTTGGGCGACACCGCGACCGGGTTGCCGTTGTAGAAGAAGAACAGATGAATCGGCTTGATCGGCTGCGGCGGCGTCGTGTGGTTGTCGATCAGGTTCTGGCTCGTCGGGTTCTTCGCCTTCAAAGCCTGATCGAGGTCGGTCATGTTGACGTGCTGCTCTTTTCCGGTGAGGAAGTAGTTGGCGCGGCCCTTGAAGTTGTTCATGCCGGTGATGCTGCGCACGTTGTCGTAGATGATGCCGGCGTTGGGGCGGTCGAACATGCCGCGCAGGGCGTGCATGATGGCGATCGCGCGGGTCATGCGGGCGCCGTTGTAGTTGCGCTGCATGCCGTAGCCGCCGCGGATGATGCAGTTCTTGGACTTGCCGTAGAGTTCGGCGAACTTCTCGATGTCGGCCTGCTTGCAGCCGGTGACGCGGACGATGTCCTCCCACTTCACCGAGTTGACCTTCTCAAAGACCTTGTCGGCGCCGATGCAGCACTTCTCCAGGAACTCGTGGTCGATCGTTTCGTCGTGCGCAATCAGGTACTTCATCACGCCCGTGGCGACCCAGGCGTCGGTGCCCGGGTAGTTCTGCAGGTAGACGTCGGCCTGCGAGCAGATCGGCGTGCGGTTGGGGTTCACCGCGAGCACCACGCCGCCTTTGTCGCGCATTTCGTTGATAAGCTTGATGCCGTGCACGTTGGAGACGGTTTCGTTGAACCCCCAGCTGATGTAGCAGTCGCAGGTCGGGATCAAGTCGGGATCGGGACCGTCAGTCGTTCCCTGAACGGACCCATAGCCCCAGACGCCGGCTTCTGTGCACACCAGACGGTCGAGGTAGCTCGCGCCGAGGCGGTTGAAGAAGCGCTCGCCCGAAGCGTGCATGCCGATGGCGCCGTAGTTGCCCGAATAGGAGTAGGGCAGGACGGCCTCGGGGCCGTACTTGGCGACGACTTCCTTGGTCTTCGTGACAAGCTTCGCCCAGGCTTCCTCCCAGGTGATGCGGCGCCACTTGTGCGAGCCCTTCGGTCCGATGCGCTCCATCGGATGCAGGATGCGGTCGGGCGCATAGGTGTATTCGACGTAGGTGAGGCCCTTCACGCACGGGCAGGTGCCGGTCTTGGGCTGGTCCTCGGCGCCGCTCACATAGGTCATGCGGCCATCCTGCACGCGGAATTTCATCAGGCACCGGTCGGCGCAGTTGCGCAGGCAGCTGTGGTACTTCACGGTACCGGCACGCTTGTTGAGCAGTTCGGGTTGGGCGCCGAAAGAATTCATCGCATGGGCTTTTTCGGGGATGAGGCCCGAAAGGCCGCCGACGATGGCCATGGCGCCGGTTCCTTGCAGCAGTGTACGGCGAGAAATGCTCGGCATATTTTTCTCCTGGTTTTAATGACTTCCGCTTTTGAGGGCGGAATTTCCTGCCGGCTCATGAAGGAGATCGGGGTGTCCTTCAAGAAAGCGGCTCTTTTTCAAAAAAATTTGTTCTTATCGGTTCAGGTGCGCGGATGCACCTCGCTTGCGTTTGTCTCCAGCGCGGTCTGCCAGTCGGCCGAAAGCCCCTCGGAGAGCTGCTGGAGAATCCACTGAAAGACGGGCGACTGGTTGGTGTTGCCGTAGGCGATGTAGTTGCCGATGGGCTTCACGATGCTTCTTAATTTGCGGATGCGCCCGAGGATGGGGGCCGGCAGCTTGATGTAGTCAAGCCCCTGCACCCGGTTGGCAAAGTTGAGCGTGAACTGGTTGCAGATCACCGCAACGGCGTCCGAGGAGGCGATGAGCTGGAAGGCCGAGGCCACCGACTCCGTGAAGGCGCGCACGCACATGTTGGTGCCCACCTCGTGGCAGATGTCGACCAAAAGCGGCCGGCTGTTGTCGCGGTAGTTGTCGATTTCAATCAAGGGGTAGGCCGAAAGGTCCTGCGCGCAAAAGCAGCCCGAAAGCAGCGGGTGCCCCGAGCGGCAGAGCAGGAAGATGTCCTGCGTCTGCGAAAAGCACGTGAAGTTGAGCCGGTCGTCGTTAAAGCCCTCGTAGACGACGGCAAAGTCGACGGTGCCGTTCAAGAGTTCGTTCACGCAGTCATAGCTCAGGGCGCTCACATGAAAGTGCATGCGCGGGGCAAGCGGCTGGATGCGGTTCAAAATCACGCGCTCGACCGGATAGGTGAATTCGTCGTAGGCGCGGATTTCGACGCTGCCCGAACTCGTTGCCGGCGAAAACTTCGTGTAGCGCGTATTGATCTTGCGCAGGATCGAGACGATTTCGCTCGTGGGCGAGGCAAGCTCGTGGGCCTTTTCGGTCGGGACAAATCCCCCGGCGGTGCGGATGAAGAGCACATCGTCAAAGACGGCACGCGCCGCAGCAAGCGCCCGGCTCACGGTGGAATTGGTGACGCCGAGCTCGGCTGCCGCCAGACTCGCACTCTTGTGCTTGTAGACGGCAAGAAAGATCTTGAGCTGCTGAACGGTGAGTTGGTCGAAAGACATAGGGATAGGGGTTTGTCCTCATGGTGTGATTTAAGTATAGGAAATAGATAATGCGGCTGATCCGCCAAAAGCCCTGTGAAACTTGATAAATGTCAAGGTCAGTAAAATTGCCGAAACGTAAATTTCTAATTTTCGCTTCGCAAAAATTACTTTAAATTCAGATGGGTGCAAAAAGATTTCATGGGATCAAGAAATGATCCTCACGGGGGTAAGGACTATAGGATGAAAACAAAGGCGACGGGCGCCATGCCGTATGGCGCCATTCCTAAAATGAATGACGAAAGACTGAAGGGAAAAATGTATAGCGAAACGGGGGCTTGAGGCCGCCTAAACGGGCAATTCGGCAATTTCGCCCGCCGCAAAAGCCTCTGCGGCGGTGAAATTTCCCGCGAGCATCCGGTTGAGGATCGGGGCGTGTTTTTCTGCGCCCGAGACGCAGCAGGTTAGGCGCGGGGAGAGTGGTTCGCCGGCATTCAAAAGCCCGAGGTCCTGCAGGCGGCGGCGCGTGACAAGGGCCACGGGGCGTCCGGGCTCAAGGAGCGCAACGCCCGGACCGGCGATTTCTGCAATGAGGCCGGACAGGAAGGGATAGTGCGTGCAGCCGAGCACGAGCTGATCGGCGCCCGCCTGCAAAATGGGCGCGAGGTATTTTTCCAGAAGCCTTCGGGTTTCCGGCCCCGTGAGGTCGCCGCGCTCGACGCACTCCATAAGGCCAGGGGCTGCGACCGTCACCACGCGCACGCCGCGGCAGAAGCGCTCAAGAAGCGACCGGTAGCGGGCGCTTTCGGTGGTGCGGCGCGTCGCGAGCACGCCGATCACCCCGCTGCGGGTCTGTGCGGCGGCGGGCTTCACAGCCGGCTCAATGCCGATCACGGGGACCGCGGCTTCGCGGCGCAGAATGTCGGCTGCGGCGGCCGTGGCCGTATTGCAGGCAAGCACCACGGCCTTGGCGCCCCGGTCAATTAAAAAACGGGAGATGGCGCGCGTGCGCTCCACCACAAAGGCTTCGCTTTTGTCGCCCCAGGGCGTGTGCGCACAGTCGGCGCAGTAGAGAAACCGCTCGCAGGGCAGTTCCGCCATCAGAGCCTTTAAAACCGAAAGGCCCCCGAGGCCGGAATCCAGGACGCCCACGGGGTCGTGCGCATACGGCATTTGATTACCCGATTTCGTTTTTGTCGGCGGCGGCGCGCCCGAGGCGGTCGTTGACGGCGGCCCAGGCGGGGTCGGCGGGAGGAGCTTCAACGACTATCCGTTCAGCGCCGCTTGCGTCCAACGTATGCATCGCCGCATAAAGCGCATGCGCGTAGCCCGCGGGATCCGCGGGCGCCGTGATCGACGCGGCGCCCGCTGCGGCAATCCGGCGCGAAAGGGCGCTCTCGCCGCAAAAAAGAAACGCGCAGCGCGCGGGATCATATTCCCCGAGCTTTTCGGCGGGCGCGATCACAAGCTTTGTGTGCGGCGCGTAGTGGCTCTTTAAGCGCCCCGAGACGCGCGGCGCGTCGGCGCCCGCCTCCTTCACCTCAAAGCCGAGGACCTCGGAGAGCATCTTTGCCGTCACCGCACCGAAGCGCAGGATTTCGGGCTTTTCCGACGTGAGGTTGAGAATCGTCGACTCCACGCCCACCTCGCACTCGCCGCCGTCCAAAATCATGTCGAGCTTGCCCGCGGGCTTTACGCCCAGGTCCTCGGCCACATGCTGCGCGGTGGTGGGCGAGATCTGCCCGAAGGTGTTTGCCGAGGGCGCGGTCACCGCCTTGTGCGTGTCGCCCTCAAAGCGCTGCAGCAGAGCGCGCATCACCGGGTGCGAGGGGCAGCGGACGGCAACCGTGTCCTGGCCTCCGGTGACGGCGTCGTTGACGCGTGCCGAACGCTTGAAGACAAGCGTAAGGGGCCCCGGCCAGAAAGCGTCGGTCAACGCCCGCGTGCAGGCGGGGATTTCAGAGACCCAGCTTGAAAGGGCGTCAAAGCCCGTGACGTGCACGATCAAGGGATGGTTGGCCGGACGCCCCTTGGCCGCAAAGGTGCTGCGCACGGCCTGCGGGTTGTCGGCGTCGGCCGCAAGCCCGTAGACCGTTTCCGTCGGCACGGCCACAAGGCCCCCTGCGGCCAGAATGCGCGCGGCCTTTTCAATGTCGTCGAGCGTTTTTTGCGAAAACTGCGGTGTATCCATTGCGGTGCCTTGTCAAACGGGTTCGGGCAGCCCGAGAACGGCGGCGGCGCGCTGCGCGCGCGAAAGTGCTTCGGCTTCCGTGGCGCCCAGCACCGTGACGTGGCCCATCTTGCGGGCGTGGCGCGCCTGCGCTTTTCCGTAGAGATGGAGCTTGACGCCCTCAATTTTGAGCAGCGTCGCCCAGTCGGGCTCCACCGGGTTGTCATGCGCATCAAACCAGAGGTCGCCCAGAAGGTTCAGCATCACGCCGTGGCACAGGGGCGAGGTGTCGCCCAGGGGCAGCCCCGTCATTGCGCGCACCTGCTCTTCAAACTGGCTTGTGACCGCCGCTTCGATGGTCACGTGGCCGGAATTGTGCGGGCGCGGCGCCATTTCGTTGGCGGCAACCGACCCGTCTGCAAGCACGAAGAATTCAATGCAGAGCACCCCCTGGTACTGCAGCATTTCGGCGATGCGGGCGGCGTAGCCGCGCACCGTCTCGCTCACCTTGGTGGAGACCCGGGCCGGGAAGATCGTCGTTGCAAGAATCCCGTTGCGGTGGATGTTTTCAAAAAGCGGATAGGTGACGGTTTCGCCGGTCAGGGACCGCACCACGATCACCGACACTTCCTTGGCAAGCGAAAGCTTCTTTTCGAGAATGCAGACGCGATTGCCGAGCTCCACGAAGGCGGCTTTGAGCTCCTTGGTGTTGTTGACGCTGCGCTGGCCCTTGCCGTCGTAGCCCATGCGGGCGGTCTTCAAAATCGCAGGAAAGAGGTCGGGGCTGGCAAGATCGGCGTCTTCGACCGACAAAAGCGCCATGTGCGGCGCCACGGGCACGCCCGCGACGCTTTCCAAAAACGTCTTTTCGTCGATCCGGTCCTGCGCAATGGCAACGGCCTGCGCCGCAGGGGTCGTGACGCACGCGCCGCCAGCGGCGAGCGCTGAGAGCACTTCCGCGGGGACGTTTTCAAATTCAGTCGTGACCGCGGCGGTCGTCTGGCGCAGCTCTTCGATGGCGGCCTTGTCGGTGTAGGCGGCGTCAATGTGATAGGCGCTTACTTCGGAAGCCGGGCAGTCGCCCTTTTCGAGCACCTTGACCTTGTAGCCCATGCGCGCTGCCGCCTGGGCGAACATGCGGCCGAGCTGGCCGCCGCCCAAAAGCCCCAGTGTGGAGCCCGGGCGAAGGGGAAATTTTGCTTGCATGGGATCAGACCGCAGGAAGAGTCATGTTGCGCGCTTTTTCGTTTTGCGCCTTGCGGAAGGCAATGAGCTTTTCGTAAAGCGCCGTGTCGGTGACGGCAAGAATGCTCACGGCGTAAAGCGCGGCGTTGGCCGCACCCGCTTCACCGATCGCGAAGGTCGCCACCGGCACGCCCTTGGGCATCTGCACGATCGAAAGCAGGCTGTCTTCGCCGCGCAGGTAGCGCGAGGGAACGGGCACGCCCAGGACGGGCACCACGCACTTGGCGGCGAGCATCCCGGGCAGGTGCGCCGCGCCGCCTGCGCCCGCAATGATGCACTTGATGCCGCGCTCATGGGCGGTTTCGGCATAGGCGAACATTTCGTCGGGCATGCGGTGGGCGCTCACCACGCGCGCTTCAAAGGGAACGCCCATCTCCTTGAGAATGAGCGCGGCGTTCTGCATCACGGCCCAGTCGGAGTCCGAGCCCATGACAATGCCCACAACGGGCTTTTGTGCGGTGTTTTCAGTCATGACAATGAGAATGAAAAGGTGCGCACCAGGATCAACAGGCCCCGGGCGCACGCAGCAAAACATGCCGAGCCGCGGCTTTCACATGCAGCGGCCCGGTCAAAACCACAATTAATCGGCGACCTTGCCGGCAAGCTTCACCAAAGCTTCGCGGTACTTTGCGGCCGTCTTTTCAATGATGTCGGCGGGCGGCACCGGAGCCGGGGGCGTCTTGTCCCAGGGCTGGGTTTCGAGCCAGTCGCGGATGAACTGCTTGTCGTAGGAGGGCGGCGACATGCCGACTTCGTAGCTCTCAGCAGGCCAGAAGCGCGAGCTGTCGGGCGTGAGCACTTCGTCCATCAGGCACACGCGGCCCTCTTCGTCCAGACCAAACTCAAACTTCGTGTCGGCGATGATGATGCCGCGGGTGGCGGCGTAGTCGGCCGCCTTCTTGTAAAGCGAGAGCGTGAGGTCGCGGATCTGCGAGGCGATCGATTCGCCGTAGAGCTCAACCACCTTCTCGTAGCTGATGTTTTCGTCGTGCGTGCCGACTTCGGCCTTCGCGGCCGGCGTGAAGAGCGGTTCGGGGAGCTTTTCGGCCTGCTTCAGGCCTTCAGGCAGCTTGATGCCGCAGACGCACCCGGTGGCCTGGTAGTCCTTCCAGCCGCCGCCGATGATGTAGCCGCGCGCGACGCACTCGATCAGAATGGGCTTCAAGCGCTTCACAACCATCGCACGGCCGCGCACCTGCTCGCGCTCGTCCTCGGCCACCACCGTCTCCGGATCGATGCCCGTGAGCTGCGTGGGCATGCCGGCGGCGAGCTTTTCAAACCAGAAGTTGGTGAGCGCCGTGAGCACCTTGCCCTTCTTGGGGATCGGCACGGAAAGAATCACGTCAAAGGCGCTGATGCGGTCGGTGGCAATCATCAGGAGCTTGTCCTCGCCGACGGCGTAGCATTCACGCACTTTGCCGCGGTACACAAGGGGAAGACTCTTGATGGAAGTCTGCATGATGTCGGACATGTCCGGGGGCCTCCGTCAAGGAAATGAGAAAAAATGAAAGCGCAAAAACCCGCGCGGGCGTCTCGCACAGTGGACGCCGCCCGTCTTTTGCAGTTTCCAGCGGCTCAATTGTAAGCGAGCGGGCGCTTTCCGGCGTCCGATATTTTCCTTATCGGCGGGCGTTCCTGTCGGGAAAGAGCCGGGCGATGAACTTTACAAGCAGCCCCACGATGAGCGCCGAGATGAGCGTTCCCTCGCGGATGCCATCGATGCCCGCGAGCACGAGGTAGGAGGTGGCCGAGGCAAACGCCACCAGCGTCCAGTCAAAAAACACCTTCACGGTGCCGAAGGCGCGGCGCAGCCGCATCGAAAGGGCGAGCACGAGGCCTTCGCCGGGCTGCACCAGCGTTTTGGAGCGCACCTGCAAAAAGATGCCCGCGGCAAGCCACACGTTGCCGATCAGGCTCATCGCCAGTCCCCCGGCCCAGGTTTCCGGCCGCAGGCCCGAGACCAGATGCATGGCGATGTCGATGAAGACGCCGAACACAAGGACGGCGGGCAGCTGCAGGATGTTCAGTTTGGGCATCTTGCGGCCCATGAGCGCCACTTCCAGAAGAAAGAAGCCGGTGTTGACGATGAAGGTCGTCGTGCCGAAGGTGAGCCCCGTGATGAGGGAGAAGACATAGGGAACGGAACTGATCGGCGTGGTGCCGAGGTCGGACGTGGTGGTGAGCGCAATGCCAAGCGAAGAAAACGCCGTGCCCACAATGAGCATCATCACGCGAAAGGGGAGTCTTGCAAAGGCCCGCAGCGCGGCCGCCGGCTTTGCCCCCTCCTTGTCATCCTGCTTTGAATTTTCCGTTTCCGTCGTCAATTTCCCTTCATCTCCATGAAAAACAGAAAGCCATTGTACGCGTTTTCCCGAGTGATACAGAAACGCGAGGTTCCGCCGCCGGTTTGCTTGTGAAGCATTTTCGCCCGTTTTGATGACAACGGCCGGCACGCGGGTTTTCCCGCTCAAAAGGGCGCGGCGTCAGGAAAATGCTTTAGGACAAATTCAATACGCTTTTTGGACTAAATCAGTGCTTTTGCAAATAAGGGCGGGAGGGGGTCGCCGTGCGCAGCGTGGCGGGCGCCGTTCTCCGATAGATTTAAAAGTCGGGGAGATGGGCGGCCCGAAAAAGCACCCCGGCAAAAGATATCTGCCGCCCTCGAGAAAGAAAAGCAAGAACCTCGGCAAAAAGGGAGCACTCATGGATAGTTTGCAAGCCGCGCGGCAGGAGGCTGCCGCCAAAGGCCTGTATCGTCCCGACGCAGAGCACGACGCCTGCGGCGTGGGTTTTGTCGCCAACATCAAGGGGCGGGTGTCGCACAAGGTCATCGACGACGCCCTTCTCATCCTTCACAATCTCGATCACCGCGGCGCCGTGGGAGCCGATCCTCTGTGCGGCGACGGCGCGGGCATCATGATCCAGATTCCGGATGCCTTTTACCGCAGCGAAATGCAAAAGCAGGGCGTGCAGCTTCCTGCGCCCGGCGACTACGGCGTTGGCATGATCTTTCTGCCGCGCGAGCCCGCTTCACGCGAGGCCTGCGAGCAGGAACTCGAGCGCATGGTGAAAAAAGAGGGGCAGGTGGTGCTCGGCTGGCGCGACGTGCCGGTCGATCACGACATGGAGATGAGCCCCACGGTGCGCGCCTCCGAACCCGTGATCCGCCAGATCTTCATCGGGCGCGGTCCGGACGTGATGGTGCAGGACGCCCTCGAGCGCAAGCTCTACGTGATCCGCAAGAGCGCCTCGCACCGCATCCAGTCCTTAAAGCTCAAGCACGGTGCCGAATATTTCGTCCCCTCCATGAGCACCCGCACCGTGGTCTACAAGGGGCTGCTTTTGGCCGACCAGGTGGGCCGCTACTACCTTGACCTGCAAAACCCCGAGTGCAAGAGCGCGATTGCCGTCGTGCACCAGCGCTTTTCGACGAACACGTTTCCGGCCTGGGCGCTGGCGCACCCCTACCGCTACATTGCGCACAACGGCGAAATCAACACGGTCAAGGGCAACTACAACTGGATCTGCGCCCGTGAAAACGTCTGGAAGTCGGCGGTGCTGGGCGACGACGTCAAAAAGCTCGTGCCGCTCATCTACGAAGGGCAGTCGGATACGGCTAGCCTTGACAACGCCGTCGAGCTTCTTGTGATGGCGGGCTATCCGCTCGCGCAGGCGATGATGATGCTCGTGCCCGAGGCGTGGGAAAAATCGGTCACCATGGACGCCGACCGTCAGGCCTTCTATGCCTATCAAGCGCCGATGATGGAGGCCTGGGACGGGCCGGCCGCGCTCGTTTTCACCAACGGCGTGCAGATCGGCGCGATGCTCGACCGCAACGGCCTGCGTCCGGCCCGCTACGTGGAAACCGAGGACGACACGGTGATCCTTGCCTCCGAAGTGGGCGTGCTGCCGATTCCTGAAGGGCGGATCCGCCGCAAGTGGCGCATTGAGCCCGGCAGGATGCTTTTCATCGACACCGTGCAGGGCCGCATCATTTCCGACGAGGAGATCAAAAACCAGGTGGCCTTGGACAAGCCCTACCGCGAATGGGTGGAGCGCCTGAACCTGCGCCTGGCAGACTTGCGCATGAATGAAGACGACCCCAAGCCCGAGCCGATGAAGCCCGCGCGGCTGCAGGAGCTCGAGCGCGTCTTCGGCGTCACGCAGGAGGATGTCGACGTCGTCCTGATGCCGATGGCGGTTAAGGGCATGGAGCCCACGGGCTCGATGGGCAACGACTCGGCCCTGCCCGTGCTCTCGAAACAGACAAAGTCCTTCTTCTCTTACTTCAAGCAGCTCTTTGCCCAGGTCACCAACCCGCCGATCGACCCGATCCGCGAGGAGTTGGTCACAAGCCTTGTGAGCTTCATCGGCCCCAAGCCGAATCTTCTGGACATCAACAACGTCAATCCCCCGCGGCGCCTGGAGATCTTCCAGCCGGTACTGATGGAAGAGGATATGGCCAAGCTCAGAACGATCGACGAGCACACCGCCGGCAAATTCCGCAGCTGCGAAGTCGACATCACGTACCCGGCCGAGTGGGGCGCCAAGGGCGTGGAGGCGCATCTGGCAAGCCTCTGCGCGCAGGCGGTGGACGCCATTGGCGAGGGCTACAACATCCTCATTCTGAGCGACGAGAAAGTTGGCCGCGACCGCGTTGCCGTGCCGGTGCTGCTGGCGGTGAGCGCCCTGCACCAGCATTTGATTGGCGAGGGGCTGCGCACCAATGCGGGCCTGGTGGTCAATTCCGGCGCCGTGCTCGAAACCCACGACTTTGCGCTGCTGCTGGGCTATGGCGCCGAAGCCGTGCACCCGTACCTGAGTCTGGCGATGATCCGTGAGGCGGCCCCGCGCATGGGCTTGTCGCCCGATGAGGCGGTGGCGAACTACGTGAAGGCCGTCGGCAAGGGACTCACCAAGGTGATGGCCAAGATGGGCATCTGCACCATCATGAGCTACCGCGGCGCACGCATTTTCGAAGCGATCGGCCTGCAGGGCAGTTTTGTGGACCGGTATTTCCACGGCACGCCCTCCAAGATTGAAGGCATCGGGCTTTTTGAAGTCATGCAGGAGGCTGTCAACCGCCACCACGAAGCCTATGCCGCAAGGCGCACCGCGCACGAGGAGCTGCCCACGGGCGGCGAATACGCCTGGCGCGCCGACGGCGAGGAGCATATGTGGACGCCCGAGGCGATCATGAAGCTGCAGCGCGCCGCGCGCCAGAAGAATTACGCCACCTACAAGGAATACGCCCGCATCATCAACGATCAAAGCGCGAGGCAGATGACACTAAGGGGCCTGCTGCGCTTTAAGACCGAGGACTGCACGCCGGTTCCGATCGAGGAGGTGGAGCCCGCAAAAGACATCGTGCGCCGCTTTGCGACGGGTGCCATGAGCATGGGCTCGATTTCGGCCGAAGCCCACGCGACGCTTGCCGTTGCCATGAACCGCATCGGCGGCAAGAGCAACACGGGCGAGGGCGGCGAAGATCCGCGCCGCTACGAAGAGGAGATGAAAACCGGCCGCTCGCCCGTCAAAAAGGGCATGACGATGGCCGACATTCTCGGAAAGGACCGCATCGTTGCGCGCATTGAGCTTGAAGAAGGCGACAGCCTGCGCTCGCGCATCAAGCAGGTGGCAAGCGGGCGCTTCGGCGTCACCGAGCAGTATCTTGCAAGTGCCGACCAGATCCAGATCAAGATGGCCCAGGGCGCGAAACCCGGCGAAGGCGGGCAACTCCCCGGCCACAAGGTGACCGAGTACATCGCCGAACTGCGCTACTCGGTGCCGGGCGTGGGGCTCATTTCGCCGCCGCCGCACCACGACATCTATTCGATTGAAGACCTCGCGCAGCTCATCCACGACTTGAAGTGCGCCAACGACAAGGCCGATATTTCGGTGAAGCTTGTGAGCGAAACGGGCGTGGGCACGGTCGCCGCGGGCGTAGCCAAGGCCAAGGCCGACCATATTGTGATTGCCGGCCACGACGGCGGCACGGGGGCTAGCCCCATCTCGTCGGTGAAGCACGCGGGCAGCTGCTGGGAGATGGGTTTGTCGGAGACCCAGCAGACGCTCGTGGTGAACAAATTGCGCGAGCGCGTGGTGCTCCAAGTCGACGGGCAGATCAAGACCGGCCGCGACGTGGTGGTGGGCGCGATGCTCGGCGCCGACGAATTCGGCTTTGCCACGGCCCCGCTTGTCGTTGAAGGGTGCCTGATGATGCGCCAATGCCACTTGAACACCTGCCCGGTGGGCATTGCCACGCAGGATCCGGAGCTGAGAAAGCGCTTTAAGGGCAAGCCTTCGAACGTGGTCAACTACTTCTTCTTTGTGGCCGAGGAGGTGCGCGAAATCATGGCGCAGCTCGGCATCCGCCGCTTTGAAGACCTGATCGGCCGCAGCGACCTGCTCGTGCAGCGCACCGACATCGACAACTGGAAGGCAAAGGGCGTGGATCTTTCGCGCGTGCTCTACAAGCCCGATGCCGATGCCGAGCATCTGCGCCACGGCGCACTGCAAAACCATGAGCTCGAAAAGAGCCTTGACGCGAAGATTCTGAAGGAAATCGGCAAGGATCTTGCCGCCGGCAAGAAAATCCGCAAGCACTACGAAATCCGCAACGTCAACCGCACGGTGGGCACGCAGATTTCGCATGCGCTCGTCTCCCGCTTCGGCGCAAAGGGATTGCCGGCGGACACCGTGCACCTCTCCTTCAAGGGCACGGCCGGACAGTCCTTCGGCGCCTTTGCCGCAGCGGGCATGACGCTGGAGCTCGAAGGCGACGCCAACGACTATGTCGGCAAGGGGCTTTCGGGCGGTTGCATCATAGTGCGCGCGGACACCGATTTTCATGGCAAGCCTGAAGAAAACATCATTGCGGGCAACACGACGCTTTACGGCGCCACCAGCGGCGAAGCCTACTTCAACGGCGTGGCGGGCGAGCGCTTTGCCGTGCGCCTGTCGGGCGCAAGCGCCGTTGTCGAGGGCGTGGGCGACCATGGCTGCGAATACATGACGGGCGGCACCGTCGTGGTGCTCGGCAAAACGGGCCGCAACTTTGCGTCCGGCATGTCCGGGGGCGTCGCGTTTGTCTTTGACGCCGAAGGCGACTTCGAAGCGCACTGCAACACCTCGATGGTGGCGCTCGAGCGCGTCGTGGGCGCAGCCGAGCAAAAGCGCACGAGCGACAAGCGCACCTGGCACATGGGCGGGACCGACGAAGAGCTCTTAAAGAACTTGATCGAGCGGCATGCGCGGCTTACCGGCTCGCGGCTTGCCGCAGAACTCTTGAGTCACTGGTCGAGTTCGCGTGCGCGTTTTGTGAAGGTGATGCCGCTGCAGTACAAAGAGGCGCCTCAATTTTTAAATATCCTTACCCAGATATTAGATGTGGGCGGAGGCCTGCCTGCAATGCTGGGAATATTCTCAACA
>CALXOY010000046.1 GCA_944390145.1 uncultured Duodenibacillus sp. | reverse complement strand
CGCGCTCACGCTTATCGGTTCGTTGCCTAGTTTTTAAAGAACTTTCGTGCTGCTCATCGAGCAGCGACAAGACTGAAATTCTATAAAACTTTATTTCGTCTTGTCAAGAGCTCTTCGAAATTTTTTTCTTCGCTTCTCTCTTTCACGCTTTCAGGCCATAAAAACGAGTCGTTTGATCGACTCGTTTTTTTGTCGCTTCCCTCAAGCGAGGTTGCGAATTATGGACATGAAAATTTCGCTTGTCAAGCGTTTTTCTCACTTTTTTCTAAACGAGTTCGCAGAGCATTGATTTTAAAGAAAAAATTCTTACTCAACGGCTCCGGGGTTCTGTTTTTTTGCTCGCGCCTTTCACGAATCTTCCTCCGAAGATTCATTTGCAGCCTTCCTGATGCGCAAGGACGCAAGAAATGGACCACCTGAGAGGCTTTGATAAAATGAACGAATGATCCTGTTGTGTTTCGGTAGCTGGCAGACGGATCGCTGGCGCCGTATCGGTCAGGATGTCTGAAGACCCGCCGTCCGTTCTGTAGTCCGGCGGGTTTTCTATCTGCACCCCGAAGATGGTTTGCGATGCCAGCCGGATCTGAAATCTGTCCTTCTCTTTCCAACCCTCTGGCTTTCCTGAATGCCGCAGCAAAAAAAATGTCTGAATGCTTTCCGAAATTGAGGGGCTGTTGACAGAGTGCGCTGGAGATTCGGGATAACCGATGCAATCGGCCTGGATGCCTTGATTCCCAAATTGTACAAATATAGATCAGCACTCAAATCCGGAGGCTGAAGCAGAAAGCTTGCAATCCCCGCCAAATAAGGCGTTCAGGGCTTGCAGGCTTTCTTTTTTTTCGCGGTATACTAGTTACGTATAATATGATACTAGCGAGCGCCATGCCGACCGTCACTCCTCCCGAACTGCCCCGTTTCATCGTCAACGCCTCCGGCAAATACAAGTATGTTTTTACTTACAAGAACCGATGGGATAAGGAAGCCAAGCGCTCCACCCGCACCAAGGGCGACACCTCAAGCGTCGGCAAGCTGATTCCTGTTGAGGGAAAGCCGGATTGCGGTGAGATTCTCTTTAACGAGGCATTCAAGAAGAAGTACCCTCAGTTGCGCCTTTTGCGCGTCTTTCGCTACAAAGGCGGCAAGCTTGAGTTCAAGCCCATTGACGAGGATGAGGTCAATGTTCTGCGCTCCGGCGAGATCGTCAGGCTCCATGGCGGCGCCGCCTAGGCGCTCAACCAGATTGTCGGCGCCACACCCCTTGGGCGGGTGCTCAGGGAGGTCTTTCCTCAGCACAAGGCTCATCTGCGTCTTTTGTCGCTTGCCTACTACCTTGTCATCACCCGCAATCCGTCGCTTTGCGATTACGAGGAATTCGTCGAGTGCACGTGGCTGCCTTACAGACGAGGGCTGGCAAGCAGCTCAATCAGCCGGCTGCTGCGCGGCATCACCAAGGACAAGATCTGCAAGTTTCTGACAAAGCTCAACCAGGAGTACAGCAAGGCGCATGGCGGCTCCATCTCCGAGAGGCGCTTCTGGGCTTTGGATTCCACATCCATCACGTCATATTCGGAGAACATCAACTCGGTTGAGTATGGCTTCAACAAGGATCTCATCGACGCGCCGCAGACCAATGTGCTGATGATTGTGGATCAAGCGACAGGGCAGCCGGTCTACTTCCGCAGCTTCGACGGCAACGTTCCCGATGTCAGCACGGTCCGCAATACGCTGGCCGAACTGGCGATGATGAAGATCAACTACGAAAACGTGGTGCTGATCACCGACCGCGGCTATGGGTCAAACAAGAATTGGGATGACATGCTTCGCAACGGCATGGCCTTTGTCAGCAATGCCAGGCTCAACCTCAATGCCTGCATCAAGCAGACCATTGACGCCCACTACCAGGAGCTGCTCAACTGGAACAACACCATCAGCTTCATCAAGCAGAATGCTGTGACGGTTCCCGTGCAATGGAACTACGACGAATTTCCCGTTGAAGGCAAGCGCACGCAGAAGAAAGCGAGCAAGACGCTGTACATGCATCTTTACTTCAACAAGACCATCTACGACGAAATGACCAACCGTCTGCAGACGGGCTTGGGCGCCGCGCTGGAGCAAGAAAAGGAAAACCCGGCAAAACTCACCGACATGCAGCAAAAGCTGCTCGATCGGTATACGGCGGACAACGACGGACAGCGGCTCATTAACATGCACAAAGTCGACGAGGCGCTTCGCTACGCCGGCGTGCACGTGTTGGTGAGCGACACCGTCACGGATGCGCTGGAATGCTGCGTTGCGTACGAAGAGCGCAATCAGGTGGAGTACGCCTTCAACAGACTCAAGGCCGAGCTCAACTGCAACCGCACGAGGGTGCACTCAACAAAGGCCTGGGAAGGAAGGCTTTTCCTGCAGGTTCTCGCAACGGCAATCAGCGGCATGGTGCGCGCGCGAGTGAAGCTTTACAACGAATCTGCCAGAAAGGACAAGAAAAGCTACCGCGTGCAGTACGACAGCGACCACAAGCTGCTGGCCAAGCTGCAGAACATTTACATGACGCGGTTTGATGCCGGATTTATCTTCGATGAGATCGCAGGCAAGAAGAAGGAGCTTTTCAAAATCCTGAACGTTCCTGTGCCGACGGCCGAGAGCGTGATGGCTGATGAACCGGCTGACATTGATCCGGAGGAGCTGCGCGAGATGCAGGAGGCCGACGAACTGGTGTGCGGCGACGATATGGAGGATCTGTAGCCTATGCCGAGATTGTGCAGATAGTTAAGGAAAAATCTGCACAATTTCGGAATTTCGGTGGTGGGGAATGCGTGAAGAAGACAATAAAAAAGGAGGCGTATCTCTACGTCTCCTCCTGGAATTTTGGTCGGCGGCGCGATTCGAACTAGCCTGCATTTACAGTAGTTCCAGCGCAGCCATTTTCGCGTTACTACCTTTGTTGCTACCAAAGATTTAATTGCTTGAGTGAAGTCTCACTACGGCGTCGTGCTTTCCGGAGACTCGTTGAGAAAGCTCTGCACCTTCTGCAGAAAGTCCCGCACCCTCTTCGAGAAGTCCGACACAGCGGTCGAGTCGGACTGCGAAATGCTTGCAGGGATTTGCACCGGCTTGGGACAGTTCGGCGCGATAACGGTCGGATTCGACGCGCACCCGTTCAAGCTGAGTGCGCAGAGAGCCAGAATCGGCGCGGCTTTCAGCGAGTTCAGTCTTCGCCTTTTCGTAAGCGTCCCACGCCTGGGAAAGTGCTTCACTTTGTTTGCGCTCATTTGCACGGTGCTCCTCTTCTGCCTTCGCGAGCGCCGTTGCGTGCGCCGCTTCCATCTCTGAAATCTCTGCTTGGTAGATCTTGGATGCCACGAAGAAGCCTGCGATGAAACACAGGATTGCAGCTCCTACAAGCATCATGGCTTTCACGCGATCCATCACTCACCCATACACATCTTGAACTCTGCTTCCCGTCGATTCACAAGCCCGGGCACGCTCTCACCGGCCACAAAGTGCCAGCGGAGAATTTCCTCGCACGCGCCCGCGTAGTCGCCGGAGTTCAGCTTGCGCACAAGCGTCGATCCGCAAAAGGCCGTCCGGCCGATGTTGAAGGCAAGCGACGTATAGGCATTCATCTCGCCCTGCGTGAGCGGCACTTTCACGCAAGACCGCACAGCATCCTCTGCGGTGCGCACGTCCTCGCGCAAAAGCGTCAAGGCTGCTTCTTTCGTGATCGTTTGCCCCATCTGGACGCCTTCGGTGTGGCCAAAGCCGATTGTCGGCACGTCCCCAGCGACCGGTATGTACGCTTGCGGCTCGAAGCCTTCAAACTTCGCCACTGCGTAGAGTCCTGCCAGCGTCAGAGAAAGTCCGCCGACCACGACACGCGTTTTCAGCTTCACAGAAACCACTCCTTAAAGCAGTGCGCCACATACCCAGCGCAAAACAGCGCCCCAAGAATGAAGGCCGTCCATCTTGTCAGTCTTGTTACCCACGTTAATTCGCTGTCTTTCTTCATCGCAAGACACATAAAAATGGGGCTTAACGCCCCCGCCAATCTGCTAAAATCCATCTTGCAAAGAACTTCTGATCTTTGAGTCAAAAAAGCCGCAAGCGTTCCCGCGCCTGCGGCTTTTCCTTATTCTGCGTTTTCTCTTGCCCTCTCGATCTTCCTAGCAACTGCGTCATCTGCCTTTTCGGTCACAAAAACCGGCTGCTTGCGCGGCTTCCATAGGCGGTATATCAGCATGAAGGTGTTGATCGCCTTCGGCAGTGCGCCGATCAGCATCACAAGCACGTAGCACGCAGTCAGGATCGTCACCCACGACTCAAGCGGAATCCCTGCCACCACCAGCGCCGAGACTCCGACGCCCGGGGCGGCCTTCGCGGCTCCGCTTGCCGTGCCTGAAAAAGCCGGCAAGACTGCTTTTTGGATCCACTTCATCGTGGAATTTTCCTCGCACATCACTCCTCCGCGAGTCCTGATCCTTTGACAGGGTTGAAGTAAACCCAGTGCGGGCAGTAGGGGTCTTTTTCCACATCGCCCCACATCTTCCATCCGGCGCCGATTCGCACGCATTTCCAAACGCCGAAAATTTGGTAGTGCTTCACATAGTAGATTTGCCAGCAAATCAGCTTGCCGTCGCGCTCCATGTACCAGCGGCAGAGTCCGCTCACACCGGACTTGTCGCCGATCTCAGGATCGCCGACGTGCCAGTACACGTCGCCCTTTTCATAGTGCACGCCCAGCACGTAGTAGTTAAAGCCGTAGGCCGAGTTCCTGAAGAGCCACGCCGTCCGGCGCATCCAGGTCCAAAACGCCCCGTCTCTCGGCCAGCGCTCACGATGGCCACGGTCACCGTCGCATGAGTTGTCCGGCGTCTGGAACCACGAGAGCCAGTCCGGAAGCCATCCGTCGTCTTTGACGAAGAAGGCAAGGATCGGCGAGATGAGCTTTGCGAAAAGCTCAAAAGGCACGCTGATCAGAAGGTATGCGAGCCACTTCAGGTAGACCATCAGAACCCCCACATCAGATAGCCGACGCCAAGGCCGATGAGCGCGCCCGCGACCGTTCCGACGATGCCCCAAAAGGCGCGGAGCTGACGGCGTGCCGTGTTCGGATCCGAGACAGCGGTCTCTGCCCACTTGTCCTTGGCTTCATCAAGCTTTTCTTCAATGTCGAGGCCGAGTTCCTTTGCTTCGGCTTTCATCTTTTCGATGAAGCTTTCAAGCGCTTCCTGATCGGTTCTCATGGTTTTTCTCCAAAAAAAAGCCCGCGCTGGGCGGGCGTTAGCAGCCTCGGAATTCTTACGACTGCCTTGGCTGGCGTGTTCATGAATCAATATCCGTATGCATACCAGTCGATGTAAGTCGGTTTGTTATAAATTAACGGAGTGTATACATTCCCCGAGTCAAAAGAAGAAGCGGTTTTATGGATAACTGTTCCGGAGCCATTTGTCGGCCCCCAGTAAGTGGTGGTTCCGAGTTCTGCAAAAACTGCCATCTGAACGGAATAGTTTGTGGAGCTAAACGGTTTTGGCAAAGTTACTTTTGCCCGATTGTTATTCCCAACTGCCTGATACCTTCCGCCTTGCTCGATCCACCCATCCGAATACTTCCGCCAAAAGTTTCCACTCCCGTCTGACCAGCTATCAATTACCCCCCCCCATCGGAGAGGAGATGATTCAAAGTCTTCAGCACCGTTTCATTTGCCGTAGCCATCTCTGTATTCCTTAGGGTATTGCTGTCTATAGATTTCCGACTCGTAAGCTTCTTTGCAATGGTTGTCCTGCCAAAAGAAAAGCAAGTTAACCAGCTTCATAAGCCACGAGTATTCGCCGTTCAAATGGTGGCGCCAGAGTCTTGCGCTGATCGTCTCATCGGCAAAGCCTCCGATTAAAGTATTCGCGAGCTGATCGAGCGCCACCAGTACCTGAAAGCCATCAGGATGCCGCACTGAAGTCTTCTCCGTGGAAGTCGATTTCAATTGCGTTCACTGCCTCGACGCTTTCAGCCGTCT
Source organism: uncultured Duodenibacillus sp. (assembly GCA_944390145.1). Lineage (GTDB taxonomy): Bacteria > Pseudomonadota > Gammaproteobacteria > Burkholderiales > Burkholderiaceae_F > Duodenibacillus. Next base: position 42,967 of record CALXOY010000046.1, on the reverse strand, counting down.
CAATCGCATTGCGATACGCCCACTTCTGGGCATAGGCGCTTTGGCCGTTCTGGATGATCTCAAGCTGTACCGCTTTCATCTGCTCAAGCGTGAGCATGTGCGGCTGATTCTCGGCGTCCATGAAAGCCACAGTCGAGCGAGTCTCTGCAGGCGTTGCTTCAAGCGTCGTCACAAGGCCAGATACGTCCATCATGGCTCGTGCATCCGAGTCCGCCACAAAGCCAAGAGAGCTCGTCACAGTGGCATCCTGCTCGTACCAGCGCATGAACTTCTGATCCAGCTCTTGAAGCTTCTGCTGGCGCACGTCATCGACCGATGGAGCCGGCACCGCGACGATCTGAAAACGGCGCTTGTCGTCTTCCGTGGGATCAATCTCCGTGATGTAGCGGTCGCCGTGCTCGTTGCACCAGCAAGCGGCCTCCGGAGGGTAAGTTTCTTCAAAGATTTGTCCGATCTGAAATTCTGTTTCTGCCATTTTTCACTTCCTTTAATAGCCGCAAGCAATCCAATCACGCCATACTTTTAGCATGGAGGTTCGTTCATAACAAGTAAATGACGTTGTGGTTTTCGACGCCACACCTACGCCTTCTCTGTTTTGCGCCTCGGTTGTGTATAGCGTTTTAATCGCTACATATGATGTAGTTTTGAACTCGGTGTTTAAAGTAACAGTTACTTCTCCGTAAACGGAACTCGTCACCATTGAGCAACCGCCTTGAATGATGAATCCATCGGAGTATTTTCTGTACCAGTTACCTTTTCCGTCATCCCAAGACTCAACTACCCCCCCCCATGGAGGAAATCCGCTGATTGAAGTCGTCGAGAGTTTTCAAAACTTCAGAATTAACGGTTGCCATTTTTAATATCCGCATGCTTCAATGTAAATGCCAATTGCCAGTTGGCCGGAACCATACCAGCCGCAATAAACTGTCGAGGAAGTTCTCCCATATACATTAGACGTAACCGCTCGATTTTTGGGATCCTGATTCGTCTTAAATGCCTGAGCTTTGACCGAGTACGAAGTATTCGAAAAAGCGATTGGCAAAGTTACCACACCTGAAAAGTCCGAAGTCTGCGTTGAAACTGTGTGAGTAACCCCGCATTCTTTCCATCCATCACTCCAAATTCGGTACCAGCTGGTTGCGTTCTGAACAAACGAAACTACTTTTGAAGTACCCCCCCCCATTCTGTTTGAGGTAGTTTAGGGCTTTCAAAACTTCTGCATTCGGTGTTGCCATCACTATCTCCAATATCCATAAGCGTGCCAAACGACTTGTGCGCTCTTGCTCGAATACAAAATAAAGCCTGTCGTCGATGTATTCCCATAAGCGACTTGAGGAATTCCAGAAGGAGAATTCCACAAAGGCGTTATCACGATAACCGGCCAATCGTCCGCACGCAATGCCGTGGGAAGAGAAATCTGTAGTTGAGTAGCGCCGTTTAATGCCGCCGTTCCACCCATAAGGACAATGCCGCTTTGAAGCTTTCGATACCAAGCCGAGACGATCTCGTTTACATAGCCCCCTGCCTCGACAATGGCGTCACACGTGCCGGTTTCGGTTGCGATCCAATTGATGCCGTCCGTAATCAGGGTGATCGACATTCCGTTTTGCAGGGCGATACTCTTGAAAGTCGGATCAAAGTACATGCTCCCATAGATGCAATCGTCTCCGGACGCTCTGACCGTAAGTTGGCTGCCGACGATGCCGATGTTCACGAAGGAAATTGACTTCCCAACGCACAATGTGGCGTCCGGAAGCGTCAGCTCAATCGACACCGTAGAGTCAATAGGCGATGTCAGCATGTGGATGCGGTTGAAGTCCGTCAGCGCAAGCGTCTTGGACTGTGTGGCGTTCACAACCGGCTGTGCCGTCAGGAAGCGGAGCGTGTCGAGCACGTCTTCCGAAGGGACTGCTCTGGCCGCCAGTTGCTTGCTGACTTCTTCTGCGACAAGCTTTTGAATGTCTTCATTCATGAAATTCCGTTCTCCTCGTTAAACTGGACAAAAGCGGCCTCAATGCCGGCGGCCGTCTCGTCAGGCGGCATCGTCAGATCCAGACGCACATCGCCGGATCCGTCAATCGACACGCTTCCTGCGGATTGGCCGTTCACATAGACGTTCACCGTGATCGACTTCGCCAACTTCGTGGCCGTCGCCGCATTGCCGGTGCATGCCGCCGCTGTGTCTGCACTGGCCGCACTCTTGGCTTTGTCATTGACACCAAGCTTGCTGGCAAAAGCCCCTCGAAGAGCGGCTTGTAGTTCCGTGTCTGCCATTTAACCCCCTGAGATCTCTTTGCAAAGCGCAATCACCTCGCTTCTGATCGAGGAGATCCCGTCGTTTGCCGTTTTGGCGTCGGCACTCGCCGCCGATGCCGTTTTCTGTGCCGTCGCCACCTGCCCCGACATTCCCGAAACTGTGGACTGAAGCGCTGTCAGGTCAGTCTGATTGGCCTTCTGTCCCAGCTTCGAGTTCGTGTCGATGTCTTGCGCGATTTGATCAAGCGCGACTTGTCGGGCAAGGGCGGCGACACCCGCACTGAGTGTCGTCGCCATGGCTTGCCTCCTTATTCGCCGTCACGTGCGGCCACATACTGAGCCGCAAAGTCGGCCTGGGTGTCGCCAACCTTCGTCGTGAGGTCGCTGATCGCAGAGGTGTTGGCAGTTGCCGCAGACTGAGCCGCAGTTGCCGTTTCCTGTGCCGTGCCAGCGGCAGTCTGAGCGGAGGATGCGGTGGACTGAGCCTGATCAGCCGCGCCCTTGACTTCGTTGATCGCCGCGACAAGGTTGTTCTTCGCGGTGGTGGTGAGGTCGCCAATCGTACCGATCTGGGTAGTGTGGCCGGAAACTGTGCCCTGCAAAGCCGTCACGTCGGAGGCGGCGGCCGCGCCGATGTTCGTGCGAGCCTGTTCCTGCTGACCGGGTTCAAGACTCTGCGACTCGTTGAACTTCACATGACCGGCGGCGATCGTCTGGAGCGCTGAGATGGCGTCTTTGTTCGTCGTCAGCGCGTCGGACAGCTCCTTGAGGGTGTCAAGCGTATCTGGCGCACCGTCCACCAGTGCGGCGGTTGCGGCGCTGATGGCAGACGAAATCTTGGAGCCAGACCAAGTGTGAGTTTTGTCAGTCGATTCGTCATCAATCTGCGCACCCATCGAGGACTGCATAGAATCAATCGACGCCTTGAGCTCGTTCAGAGCGAGGACAAGCGACGCCTTCTGGGTCGTCGTCAGCGACTCAAGCGAGCCGATGTTGCCAAGAATGCCCTTGATGTCAGTACCGATCTGAACGGCAAGCGCAGAAATCTGCGCGGAAAGGTTAGTAGCCATTTTCTAGATTTCTCCTCGTGCTTCGAGATATACAGAAACGGGGTCAATTTCCAACCCCGCGATTTCACCCGGATCGCCTTTTTCGCCCGGGTCTCCTTTGTCGCCTTTGTCCCCCTTGTCACCTTTATCGCCCTTGGCTCCTTGAAGCCCGGGGACTTGGACAGTGACAACGCCGACCTGAAGGCCGGGCGGAGCGGGACAACCGCACACAACGCGTGAACTGCACGCGTCTTGTCCTTGAATGGACGCGATCTCGCTAAAACTCATTCACTCTCGTCACCTCCCTTGTCACTGTGATTTTCCCTTCGATGAGTCGGTAGACGAAACCGTCCGCCGACTTGATTTCTAAGTCGTACACAAGGCGACCGGCAGGGTAGACGGAGGTCATCGCGTTAGGGAAGAAGAGGGAAATCTCTCCCTTTTCAGCATCAATCGTGATGCGCCCATTGGACGTTGAAAGAGTGTCGATTGCCTTCACAGAACTCTTTGTCGTGCGCACCTGCATGGCCGCGCTATATCCGGCAAGGTCAATCTTTTCCATGCCGCCGTCCACCAGTTGCATGGGGAGCCAATAGTCCGTCCCTTGCGGGATGCAAAAGTCAAGTCGTGCACTCATGCCGCTACCCCCGCAATCTCGTTGCAGATAGCAATGATTTCCGATGCGCTTGCCGCGCCGATGTTGGTTCTCGCCTGCGCCTGCTGTTCCGCAGTCAAACTCTGCGCTATGTACTGCACAGAGTTTTTGGCTTGAGATGCGTACTCCTGAGCTTGATCCCGCGCTGTCTCTGCGGCACTCTGAGCGTCCTGCGCAGCCGTTGCGCTTCCAGCAGCTGCCGTGGCTGATCCTGCAGCATTTGTTTCCGAAGTCTTCGCGGCGCTCGCACTGCTTGCCGCCGCTGTCTCGGAATTTTTGGCGTTCGTCTCGGAAGACGCCGCCGCGCTTGCGCTGTTGCCGGACTGCTGTGCGTAGTACTTCGCCGAGTAATCAACCGCAGTCCCGTCCGGCAGATTGTCCTCGGTCACTTGGCCGTCCATCTTGACAGCCCACGCCTGCGCTTCTTGAGCTCGCCACTTGGCGCTGTAGTCCTCGCCGTCAACGGTGTAGTCGGCTGGTTCGCCTTCCTGCGCGACGTTTTCGGTCTGCGTCGCCCAAGCCTCTGCCTTGTCGGCAGAGTTCTGCGCCTGCGATGCCGACCCAAGAGCGTTCTGCGCCTGCGTCGTGGCTTCCGTCACCTGCGCGTTGATCGTCTCCATGTCGGCGTTGACTTCATCACGGATCGCGTCCGTGTCAGTCACAGCCTGCTGAGCGGTCTCGACGGCCTGCTGGGCGGTCTGCATGGCGCTGTTGGCCGTGCCGACGGCTTGCGTCGCAGATTGGCTTGCCTGTGTGGCCGTTTCGCTTGCCGCATTCGCGGTCGTCACTGCCTGATCAGACTTTGCATTTGCCGATTCGGAAGTGGCCACAGCCTGATCTGACTTCGAGTTTGCGGAGTTCGCCGTGCTGACTGCCGTCGCGGCATTGCTTTCCGCCGTCGTGATGCGGCCATCCCACGAGTTCACCGTGACCGTGAGCGTCTGCACCTGTGCAAGAGCTGAGTTCGCGGTGTTGACCGCCGCTGATGCGTTCTGCTGAGCAGTGTTCGCGATGTTCACAGCCTGCTGGGCTTGTGCAAGCGCGTTCGATGCGTCAAGCGACGACGAATAGACGTAATCACCTAAGTCGTTGATCGCGTTCTCTGTCTGCTTGAGCACGGAAGCACCAGAAATCGTTCCTGTCGGCGTCGCCACAAAATGGAATTGGAATCTTTCGCTAGCCATGTGTTCATTCCGGAAGTTTCACGAAGAAGGCGAGGCGGTAGAAAGGCGGACGGTCAAGCGTGAGCTCCTGCGCCGAGCTTTCAGACGTGATCGTGTGCGTGTGTCCTTTGCCGCCGCCGGTGGCGCCCATTGTGATGGTGTGCGTGTGTGCGCCGTTGGAACTCGTGGCGCCTGTCCAAGTGCGAGAGGCGTCAAAATTGCACAACATGCCGGGGGAATCGTTTTGAGCACCTCTGCCTTGAGTACTGCCGTTGTAAAAAGCTCCTTCGCTCGTGGCGGCCATGTCATTGTCAAGCACGATTGACCCCGTGATGTTCATGGTTCCGCGCGTATGCGTATGTGCTCCTGCAGAGTCCGTTCTCCCCGTGTGCGTGTGACTCGGGATTTGATCCACCGTAAGAACGGTTTCACCCACAGTGCCGTTCACCGTCACGCCCGGCACACTCAACGTCAGGCTTCCGCCGGTCTGGCCGGATTGCTCAACCGTGCCCGGGAGAATGAACTTGTCCATCAGATTGGGGACGTTTCCTCCCAGTCCGTCACTGCCGCCGTCGCATAGCACGTAGCTTTCATCGGGATCAGTTGATCCCCACGGGATCAAGCGACGCCCATCAGATCCCCCGAGCTTGCAGTTGTAGAAAGGCGTGACCTGCCCGGCAAGAACGCTCGGAAGATCGCGATTGCTCCACACCGTCTTGTCAGAGCCGGGCGCGACAACGCCTTTTTCAGTACCAGCGCCATTTGCGACCAAGCACCGATACTTGACGCCGTTGTGGAAAATCTCATTGTCCGGCTCATAGTCGAGCGCCGTGCTGTACTGCATGACGCCGCCCTGCTGATAGAAAACCAAGAGCTGGCTGAGAAGGTACAGCACGCCGTTCATGTCAGTGCGTTGCGGAGGAAGACCGCCTTCACTGATCGGCGTTTGCGTCCATTCGTCAAAGCCGCCTTCTTGCGAAAGACGCCCAGAGCCAGCGCTTTGCGCTGTCTCCGGAGGTACTGTCTTGTCGCCGTTGACGGCGATAGGACAGGACAGAAGATATTGCGGATAATTGCTCATTTGTGATCCTTACGGAAGCGCTCGAATCGCTAAAATCTCTCTCATGGATCGCCTCTGCACAGGTGATCAAAAAACCCCGCAAGGTGACCGCCCTGCGGGGTTTGTCGCTTCATGTGTCTTTCACGTGATCGGAATCTCTCGCCCGGGATTGAAAACACCCTGATTGAAGGGCTGTAGCTCACTTCCTAGAAAGCCAAAAATCTGTTCGTCGGGGTAGATCAGCAGGTAGTTCGCAAGCACTCCGGCAGGGCGATTCAAAAGCCCGTAATTGGCCAAAATCTGCACCTGAAGATCGCTGATCGCACCGATAATAATGATCGAACTGATCGTCATATCCAAATAGTCCACGACGAACGTCCGTGTATCTGTCAGTAGTGAAAGCAAATTGTTGATCGTGTAGGCCGTACCATTGGAGATATTGCAAACTGCGCGGTACTTGAGCAAAAACCGAAATTGCTCATCGTCAAGCCGCTCGTATCTGTCGCCGACCTTGAGCATCCGATCCACGCCGATGCGTTCGCCCCACCAGTCAAGGAAGACTCCGGAAGCCGTGTCCATGTTGGCCACGTCAACCGAAAGGCTTTCAAGGTCGCCGGTTGCGTCAAGAGCTTTGCGCACAGCAGCAGCCGTGTTTTTCATGCGCACGGCGTGTGCGTACTGACTCTGCAAGGCGGCTGTCGTCAGATCTGCAAAATCGGCCATTTCCCGCACGTCATCCACAGCGAGAATGTCTTGCCATGTCTGCGTTTCGGCCATTCTTAGCTCCCAAATTTCAGCTCGATCGTGTCTTCGCTCAACGTCGGGCTTTCGTCAGCCGGAACGTCCACGCTTGCACCCAATGCACCGCTGTTGATCCCGACTTGAATCTGCTTGATCGGGCTGGTTGTTACATTCTGAACGCACCGATAAAACCGCGAGGCAAAGACCGTCGTCGCAAGCTTTACACGGGCATTCTCAAGCTCTCCGAGAAAGTCGGAAATCAGCGCCGCTTTGACTTGCGCCTGCGTGATTTCGTCCATGTCTTCATCGAAGAAATCAACTTCGATGTTGAATGGGACTGCCGTCGGACGCACGATTTTGTAGGTATACGTGGCGTTGAAGTGCTCCGTATCCACATAGGTCACCTGATGCTCTCCAACTGTTCCGCATCCAGCGCTCTTGCGCTCAAAGATCGTCTTCGCAATGGCCTCGTCGTCTCCACCAACGATGCACACCGCGACGCTGTGTGCCGTCAGCGTGATGCCATACTGCACTTGCGGCTCGTTCGTGTAGTTCTCCAAAACCACACAATCCAGAACGCCGTCAAGTGCGGCCAAGTTGGCCTGCATGTTCGCTACCGTGCCGTTGGCGTTGATTGCATAGCTCTGCTTCATGCGGTTGAGCAATTCACCATCCGGCTCAACGTCGCGTCCTGTTACGCCTGCGGAAGCATTCGTCACAGTGTCCCATCCGGCCACAACGGTCACGATTTTCGTCACCGTTCCTGCACCGATTTCGATTGCCCCGTGCTCGACGGTTGCAAAGGTCGTGTCGATCACCCCGTTGCTGGGAATCGTCACGCCTCCTGCAACTGTGTGCCGCAGCTGGTTGCCCTGCGTGTCTTGCACCACAGCACCATAGGGGATTGTCGTCCCCTTAAGCCCCGTGCAAATGCAGCTGACCACCGTCGGTTCGGAAAGTTTGCGTTTCAACCCGTACAGATTTGCCAGCGCATCCAGAAAGGAGCCTGTGGCCACTGCCGGATTGTATTGGTTGGCCAAAAAGGCAACCTCTGCATTCTTGGCTTCGACTTCGGCCGTCACAAGATCAACGACTTGCCCCATGGGCGAAGCCGGATCAACATTCAAATCCGGGTCATTCTCATTCGTGCGGAAAGCGTCTTGGAATTTTCCGGCAAGGTCTTCGCGCACCTCCCGTGTGGTCGGGACGATGACGCCGCTATTTGGATCAAATTTCAATTCGGGCATTGTTGCCGTCCTCTGTCGTAATCGTTACCTTGCCTTTGAGCACCCGTGTTTCTCGGTCAAGCGCCTCTAGCTCCACGGCGTCCACGCGCTCCACGCCCGGCACATTTAAGGCCGCATTGCGCAGATTGCTGATCGTTACAGCCTCCTGCACCGGTCGCGCCAGCTGGTCGGAAAACCACGGGATGCCGCGTTCAGCCGCAAAATAGGCGTCATCCGTGAAAAGCCGCGTCTCATTGCACACGTTTTGGCAAATGGCCGCCGTGCCTCTTTTCATGGCTAAGTTTCCGTTGCCGTCTAAGACAAAATCCCATCTGTCCGAAAGCACCGGCGTATATGACGTATGAGCCATCAAAACACCTGTTTAGCAAGCCAAAAAACACCCAAAACACAGGTCGAACTCAACGAAAACCAAAACACGGCGCGGAATAACCGAAACCACAAATCGCGTTTGTTTTCGCTGTTTTCCGTCATGATGTTTAGCCCTTTGTTGATAGCAATTGCCGCTCCTAGGACGGCTATAATCTGCTTCATGGATCAACTCCCTATTAGTTGATGCATAAAACCCCGCAAGGATGCCGCCCTGCGGGGTTTGTCTTTTTCTAGTGCGCTTCGCTTGTCTCGCCGCCTTGCGGACAAGAATGCGTATGGCCTTGCAAGCTGATGCCGCCTGCCGTCACGTCTCCGGTCGTCGTCAGACTACCGGTCACCGCCGCGCCCGATCCGCCGCTAACCGTCATGCCGCCAGTGCCGGAAATCAGCTGAACGACACTCAACCGGCCTTGAATCGTCACGTTCCCCGTGAATTCGCTTTCCGGGGCGTTGACAGTCGCCTTATTCGTGTTGACCGTACACGTTGCATTGGCATTGATCGTCTGCGCATTCGTGTTAATCACGCACGTCTGCGGCGCCGTAATCGTGATATTCCCGTCATCTTCGATGCGGACGAATGTCGTAGGCTTTTGCCCCCAAAAGCCGCCCACATAGAAGCCGTCCGAAAGATCAAAGCAGCGGAAACTTCCCGGCTGCACCGGCTCGGGCGCGCCGTTGATTGCCGAAACGTCCTGTTGGGCAAAAATGGCCAGTCCAATGTCGCCGGGCTTCGGGTCGCAGATAAAGGCCGCTGTGCCGTGCTGTAGCCGGAACCACCTTAGCCGCGGAAGGCTCACGGGGTCGATTGCCTCACCGCTTGCCGTGCGCATCTTCACTAGCGGCGTGGCCGTCATGTAGCCAGCACCCGCACCGTCTGCCGGTCGTTCAATCGTGTCAACGCGTACCGGAATGGCGGTATTCACAAGCCCTTTGATGATCGACCGAATCATGAAATCCAAAACATTGAAGTCACTCGTATTCGTGAATTCGTTTGAATTTTGCTGTAGCTCTTCGCTCATTCTTCGATCCAAAAGCCCGAAACGCTTGTGCGCCAGGCGCCGCCGTTGGGGTTGTGCGCAGACAACTCATGCGCCAAACGAGTGATTTTCCAAATGCCCGAGGCATTCGGGACGATGCTTTCAAGCCTGAAAGCGCCGCCGATCTTCAAATCCGGTCTGAAAAAGGTCTGTACCTCAACGCCGGTATTTGTGAACGTGGGATAGCCGATCATGCCGCTGTCCGCGGAAATCACCGGCACGCCGGTATCCGTCCGCGTGCCGCCGCGGGGCAGCAAAACGACTTTGCTATCGTCGATCAGCAAATCGGCGCCTATCTGGTCGGCAATCTGCCGCATTTTCCCCACGGGGTCGCCGGTTAGCACCGTGTTTGAAAGTGAGGCGTCTACACCCTCATTGACAAATGTCTTTTCGCAGTCCTTGCAAAGCGTTGTCATCAGCTGATCGACGCTTTGCGCGCCAGTAACGGCAATCTGCGGCGTGGGACTCAAGACGTTATAGGCGCTGGTCTGCGCCTGAATTTTCATCACTGGGCTTGCGCCGTTCAGGTCGGCAAAAGCCACCGTGATTTCGCCTTGGAAAATCGTCGATAATTCCGTGCCTTGTTCGCCAGCCGCAATGCTGATTGCGTTCCAGCGGCGATTTAACGGCCGAAAGGCGAGAGTAGTTAGGCGCCCCATTACGTCCAGCGAAAGGCCGTAAATCTGCACGTCGGCTGTCGCGAAATCGACGCCGCCGCTTTTCTCAATGTTCGCGGTCGTGCAAAAGCCTTGAAAGCTATACGAGTTATTCGCGCCGCCCACGTCAAGGGCAATTGCCACCTGAATTTCCTTCAGGCTGTACGTAGTGCCTGCCATTCTTCCGCCGTGAGGTAGTACAGAAAGAATCGCGTGCCTAAGCCTTCATAGCTTGGGTGCGCCGTTCCTTCCGCGTCAACAAAAACAAGTCGCCCTGAAAACCGCGTGGTGCTCCACGACGGCATGGCAACGCGGTTTTGCACGATATGCGCATTGCAAACGTCCTGCAGGTCGCTCACGAGGGACAAATAAAGCCGGCCGCCAATCTGCCGGACGGTAATCGTGCAATTCTGGTCATCGAGCACCACCGAAAGCGTTTGATTCGGGACGGCCTGCAAAGGGATCATTTCAGCCATTGAAAACCCTCCCTATAGCGTTCGCCGTGCCAGCGGCCATGCTTTCGATCTTATTCGTTTGCACCTGCCCGCGATTCGTGTTGTCCGCGCTGGTCGGATTCTTCGGCGCCCACTGCACCGTTTGCGTGTTCACTTGAGCGTTAAGAATCTCTTGCAAAACGCATTGCACCTCAAGCATGCAGGCGCCGTTTGTCGATGATCGGGTGGTGCTGTAGCCCGTCAGCGCCATGTTCGTATAGACGCGGGCGGGCGTTACCACAGTCAGCAACGCCGTGCCGGTGCGGTAGCGCTCAATGCGCGCAAGGGCGTCATTCTGCATCGCGAAATCGCCGCCGAAAAGCAGTTTGACGTTAACCGTGATCGGTTGCGCCACCTTGTTATAGGTGTACAAACGGCCGTTTTCCTGCGGCTCGCTAGGCACTGTCGCGTCATTCGAGTCGCTGATTTCGTCGATGCTGTCATAGGCACAAAAGGGGTTATAGGAGGTGTCCAGCACCGCCCAAGCAGTCGAATCCGCCATGATTTACCCCTTTTGCACTACGCCAGTTTGCATGTTCACGAGCATTCGATTACGCCGCGCAAGCGCCGTATCGACGCCGTTTGTCACGGCCTGACCTACCGCCTGCGGGTCTGCGCTGGTCGTGATGTGATTTTCGACGTTGATCCGCATGTCGTTGCGCACGCCTTCAGCGCTCTCGCGCTGTGCCTTAGCGGCCACATAGGGCGTTGCAACCGGCATTTGCGGCGTCGCAATCTGCCCGATCATGTCCCGCGCCACAGGCATGGGCTGAATCGAAACAATCCGATTGAAAACGTTATCCGTGACGGTCTTGCCTTCCGCACCGTCAGCGGCAGCCGCAGTTTGCGGCAGCGAGCCAGCGGCAGCCGGTCGATCCGCATGCTGTGGAGCGACCGCCGTAAAGCCCTGCGCCTGCGCACGGGGCTTAGCCGGACGGCCGGTTCCGCGCCTGGCCTTCTCCGTCTGATCGGCGCCGTTTTCATCGTCGTCTTCGTCCGAGAAAAATCCCGTAATGGCTGAACCAATGTCCCCAAGAAAACCGGTTAACCGGTCTTTGAGCCATTGAAAAGCCTGCGGAATTCCCTCAACAATCGCGCGCGGCAATTGCGCCAGTAGATCGAAAGTCCCACCGACCGTTTCGGTTACAGCGTCATCAATGGCGCCAAACCAACTGAAAACCGCTTTGATGCCGTCAATCAGCTTGCCGGGCAGGCCGATCAGGGCATTAAAAGCGTTGCCCCACGACTTGCGAAGCCCGTTGATGCTCTTTTCGGAAAGCCCGCACCATGCGAGGAAATCGCCTAGGAGCGAATGCCCGCCGTCGAGAAAAACGAAGAAATCATCAAAGGCAAGCGCTAAGGCCGTGACGGCCGCGACAAGCACGCCGATGGGATTAGCCAGCATCACGGCGTTTAGCGCGGCCATGATGCCCGTTCCGGTGCGAATCGTCTTAAAGAACGTCGCAAAACCGCCGACAAGCTTTAGAACGTTGCGCAGATATGCTCCGCCGATGACGGCGGCCAAGCCTGCGAGAATCATTTTCACGCCTTGCGAATGATCCTTTAGGAATTGGATTCCATCGCTAAGCGCTTCTAAAACGTCGTTCACAACCGGCAAAACCGTCAGCAAAAGCATGTTGCCAAGCGATTGCGCCTGATTTGTGAATTGGCGCCACAGAATGTTCATGCGGCGCGCGGATTCGGCCTGCTCACGCGTAAAGGCCATTTTCTCGTAGCTCTTCGCTACCTGATCGGCCGAATCCTTATGTTTGATGAAAATCGCCGAGGCTTCTTGAGAAAGCCCCATGGTGCGCATGAAGTAACGGGCTTGAACGTCCGTCATGCCCTTTACATGCTCACCGAGTTTGAAAAACTCGTCCGCGCCGCGGCCGGTTTCAATCGTCCACTGCTCAAGCGCGGATTTGAAGGCTTCCGCTGATCCGCCAGCGTCCTTGTTGGCCTTCGCCCAAGAGTCGATTTTCTCGACGGCGACGCCGGTACGGTCGCTGATGACGGCCAATTCCTCGCCGAGCTGGGAGAAATTGCTAACCAGCTGTGTACCGGCAAAGGCGGCGGCAATCGGCGCCAAAACGCTTTTGGCAATCGCAGAGAAAGCGCCTAGCTTTTTCTGAATACCGTCAAACGCACGGCCGGTAACAAGCGCGGCCTGTTGCGAAGTCGTGCCGATTTTCAGAATCTCTTGCGCAACCTCGTCCGAGACGTTGCCCATGACAAGGCCAGCGCTTGTATATCGTTGCGCAATCTCTGAAATCGGCGCGTTCGCGTTGCGCAAGCGTTGCTCAAAACCGTTCAGCTGTTCTGCGGCCTTTTGCAGGCCGTCGATCAAGCCCTGCGCATCAATGCCGATTGTGAAAAAAAGCCCGCCGCCCTTGTTCTCAAGCATTGATTTCTTCCTTGGACTGGGCTTGAATCACCCAATCATTGTAGTTTTGGATTTGCAGAATCTCGAAGAGCATAAAAGCGTCTTCGAGCGTGTAAACCGTTTTGAGTTCCGCCAGCGTCGCCATTCGCGCGCTAACCAGCGCCCCGCAGATTTTCGGGACGTTGGTCAAGCTTGCAAGTCCTTTTACTCTTACGCAGTCTTGTTCAAACCGAGCGCGTCTAGGAAATTGGACTTGCCGCCATTTGAAAAAAAATCGAAGTTCAGCTTTGCCGCCTCGACACGAAGGCGCATCAAAGTCAGCGGGCTTTGAACCAGCGATTCATTGCCCAAAAGGCTTTTCACACTTTCGCCTTCGCAAATCGAGCAACATGCCAGTAAGTCATCGAGCAAAGGCTTTGCGTCGCGGTAGTCCACCCGCAAAAGCGCCTGCAGAAGGCCGCTTGCGCCGGTACTGAACGCGGCGCTCAAGTCTTCGATGTTCTTGCCGACCGCAAGCGTGGCGCGGTATATCCACGCCTCCGCCTGCAGGGCGTTCATACGCTTGACGATGAATTTGCGTTCTTTGCCAGCGTCATCAACCGCAATCGTCTGCGCATTAGCCATTAAAACACCTCTTCAAAGTCAAATACCCAAGTGGTCGGCTGCAAGGTGCGCTGCACGCCGGGCATTGCGGCGCCGCTCTTGAGCACGCCGCGCACAAACTGCTTTGTAAGCCCGATTGCAGGCAGATAAATCGTCATGGTGCATTCATACGGGCGTTCATTCGCTTTCTGCGAGTCGCGGATGAATTCCAGCACCGAGCGCGACGGCGAATTAGCCTCAAGCGTCACGGTCACGCTGGTAATGTTTTTCACGACGCCCGCAACCATATGGCCATCAACACCGCGGCGGGTTTCGACAAACTCGATGGGTTCCGACGATGCGACGTTATCGACCGAAAACTGTTCGAGCGCGACGCCGGACGGGTAAAGCGTATCAACCGCAAGCACCAGTTCGGCATTTGCAGAAGTAACGTCAAAGGGAATTGCACTTGGCATTTTCCAGCTCCAAGAAAAAGCCCCGACCGTGCAGGGCTATACAAAATCATTAAATAACCGTCACTACTTCGCACTCAAGCGATTGGCATGAGCTAGCATAGGCATAGACGATAGTCACTACAGGCGATTCGCGGTTAACGCGGCCTGCGGCGTCCGGCATCGAAACGCCGATCCAATAGCCCTTCGTGGCCAAGTCCTGAATGGCCGTCTCGGCATCGTCGCCAAGGTCTTGCATCAGTTGCGCGCGCTGGCTTTCGTTGAGTTCCAGCCCTTCATCAATCACGCCGTTTTCCTTGCACCGATTGATCGGGTCTTGGCACCACGCACGAATCAGCGCCTCGCCGCGCGCGTTGTACGGCGTGCGATTGGTGCGCTCAAAGCCGCTCATGCAGCTGACCTGAATCGCGTTGCGCAGATAGATCGAGCCATACAGCACGTCAAAGAAGCCGTAGTAGTCGCTCGCAAGCGTGCCGCGGTTGAAAAATTGGAAATCATCGTTGCGGGTCGCAAACTCGCCGAAGTAGCTCACGCGAATGGCCTCAAGGGCATTCGCCACCGATTCATCCACGACGTTGGGCGTCATACCGCTGGCGCTCTTGGCAAACCAAACTTTCATCCCCTGCGTGCGGTTCCAAGCGATAGAAGCGCCGACTGCGAGCACAAAGGCCGCATACTGCAGGCCGCCATAAACCATACCGGTGCAGTTGTACTTATCGACCAGCGCGGCGCCAATGGTTGCGCTCTGCGTGAGCTGGTTGCACATGCTTTCATCGGTTGACCACGGCACATAAACATAGTCGTCGCCCGTGCCGTCCGTCCACGCCGCAAGCGCCTCGACTTCGGCCTGTTCGGCTTCCCAAGCGGTGGTGAAGCCAACCCAATTGCGCGTGACGGTGCAAATCGCATCCATCGTCTGCGCTTCGGTTTCGGCGTCAACGCCCTGCGAGAGAACGGCGCCTTCGTCCTGCGTGAGACAAAGCATTTCGGCCAAATCCGTGCCGCCTTCGCCCGCTTCGGCAAACTCAACCGTTGCATTGACGCCGGTCGTTTCAGTCGTAAAGGTAAACATGCCCAGTTCGCTGTCGTAAGCGCCGGTGACGCCGCCGATAGCCGTAGCGACCTTTTCGGCCACTTCCGAAAGCGAAGTGGCTTCCGAAAGATCAAGCGCGGAAACGGTCTTTTCTTCGGCGTTGACCGTGATTTTCATCACGCCGTCGGAAACGGTCTGAAAGCCTGCGAGGTCGGCCTTTACGGCACCGCCGCGAATCCAGGCGGGGGCGTTTTCAGCAATACGGCGGCCGATAACCAGCGTGCGGACTGCGCGTTGCTGATTCTTGCACCCGGTGAAGTATTGCTGTGCGAAAGACGCTTCGACCGATTGCGCGCCAAACATGTCCGCCACTTCGGAGGCGCTAGAAAAGATCATTGCGGGCTGACCGGACGGGATAAGCTGGCTTTTCGTCAGGAGCATGCCGTTCGTTTCAAGGTCGCTGGCGCCGCCGCTCAAAACTCGCGAACTGACAGAAACAATTCTCGATGCAGGTAGAGACATTTTTTATCCTCATTTGTCGGGCGGATACCTCACGTCAACATTTGCAATCGTCGCATCCACTGCGGCGAAGCTGTCAACGTTCAGCGCGACCCTGTGCGTATAAGAAAGGTGTATTTCAGCCGTCCACCGTTGGACGTACTGATCGGCATCAACAACGACCGTCGTATTGCGGGGCGTTGATGCGTACAAACTTGAAATCTGGTACTGCCGCATGAAATCAACGGCCATAGGCGTGCGAGCGACTGCGCTCAAGCTTTCGCACCTAAGCCGCGCGGCTTCGGGATGATCCGAGTAGCAATCAACCTGAATCACCAGCTCTTCGGTTTTCAGCACGACTGCCGTCATGGCGTCGCCGTTTTGCTCATAGCGCACTAGCGGCGTGCCGTGCTCAATGTGGCTGATGATCGTATTAATCACATACTCGTTTGTTTCTGCGGGCAGAGACAAGTCGTTTTGATAGCCCGCATAAATGCAATCAGCCGCGATTTGCGGCTGAAAAAGCATCAATTCGAAATCCTTAAGCGCCTGATAGATTCGCTCGTCGGATAGCGTCTCGCCGTATGGGGGCGGCGACTCTAAATGTTGCAGGGACATTTGCAGTACTCCACGCCCTTGGGCGGATTCACTTGCAAGGTGGCGCGCACACAAAGCCAATGGACGCCCGCGAAATTTTCGATGACAGCGCTCACTAGCCACGTCGTGCCGTCCTCCTGCACGATGTAATCGCCGCTGCGTGCCAATGGCCTCCAAATGCCTGCCGGTTGCTCATCACGCGCCTTCGGCGTGTACAGGTAGATGCGGCGCACCACTGTGTTTGCGCCCGCCATGTCGGCGTGAAAAAGCGCCGCGTCGCCTTCGCTTTGAATTTGCGTCGGAACGTCGTACAGCCGATCAAACGAAGGCACGGCAAAGCCGCTTTCGTCTGGCTTCGATCCAGCCGAGCGCAGAATTTGCACTGTCACGTCGGGATTAACCGCATTGATCGCGCCGCGGACAATGTGGTGAAGGTTTAAGCCCATCTCTTTCCCCTCTAAATCAATCCCCACTGCGTCAAACAGTGGACGACGTAACCAATCAGCAACACAACCATGGACAACGAGGCTGCACAAAGGCTGAAGTACAGCACCCACCGAAACAGTCGTTCACAAAGCGGTAAGTCGCCGTCTTTTGTCATTTGGTTGAGTCACGAGCAGTTTTGCCTTAAAATAAAGGCAACAAAGATAGCCGGACGGTGATGAGCCGCCCGTTGATGGCCCCGCAAGGCCCCTGCTTCGGGAGTAGGGATGTCGCTGCGGGGCTTCTTTGTAACTACAAGAGCCTAACCTCAAGGAACTCATAACACGATCGAGGCTTTCCATCTTCGACCGTATCAGCCTTTGAAATACCATACTGAAGATATGGGGTTCCTTCTGGCTTAAGCGGTATTGATCTCTTTTTAGAGACAAGCTCAACACGATAAGTTTCCCCATCTATCGAGACATTCGCAGTCGTATAGATGACACTAGCGAAGTCGTTAGGATGCTTTTCATCACGTTCGCCTCTAAAGGTCCCTCTCCGATAGACGTCAGCGATATACGGAAGGACTTTCGCCTTATCGCCGTTCATGTGAGACGCAAGCTCGCGGATTTGCTTCGTGCCCATCGCAATTCGTTCGCAGTCTTCCGGCATTCCCTTGGGGAACCTAAGCGCCTCGACAACTGGCTTCAGATGTTGTTCCGCATACTGACGGACGGTCTTTGTGAAGCTCTGCCCCTTCCGCTCTTCAGCCGAAGCAAAGAACTCGAACGTTGGCAGTTTGTCTGTCCCCACGCTTGAGCCTGCTCCGCCGACAATCTCGTCGCCCTTGATTGCGATGACCGCCCCATTGTCAAGCGTCCGAAACTTAACATCTTTGCTTTCATCCTCATCGCTGTCTTGCGCGAGTCGGCAGGTCGATCCCTTCGCAAACGCAAAGCCCAGCAAATACGCGCGTCCAAGTTTTCTTGCTGCGTCGTTCATTACTAGCCTTGTTCTATTCGGTAACCGATCGTTTTATGCATCACGCCGGAGTTAAGCAACGCTTTTTTGCGCGTCGCGCCTGCACCTGCGGCCATTTTTCTTTTGCGCCCGCTCGCAGTTAATGCCTCGGAACGCTTGTACAGCTCAAGCGTGAGCGGGCTTCGATCCGGGAACCGCTCTTTACTCGTGCCGTTGTTTTTGATCGTCTCTTGAACGTCCACTTGCGCTTGTCGGCCGATCATTTCGGCCACCTGCGGCAGTTTCGTAACGCCCAGTTTTTGGACGCCCCGTTTAATCGTCTCGTGCCACTTGTCCGCGCAATCGCGAGCCGTAGCACGTAGGAACGGACGCGGCGGACTCATAAGGGTGTAGCCTGGCTTGATAGGAGCGTTTTTCATGCCCCGCGTTTTCACGTCGTGCCCTAGCGCACCGCTCAAGTAAGCCGCTTGCGCGCCGGTCACCTTTTGCACCCAGCCGAATTCGTTGTATGCCGCGTATTCCGCAACATCAGGGTTGTCGATGATCCCGACTTTGATTTTCAGGCGCGGCGCAATTTGCTTCATCAGCTTGTTCAGCTCGCCCAAGTCAGCTTTCACGCGCACCGTCGCCATGCATCAACCCCACGGATGAAAGTTCGAGCCGCCATAGAATCGGCATCCGACGCGGTAGCGCTTTGTCATCATCCAAAACAGCGCACCGCATTTTGTCTGCATCCACCAATCGCCGACTTCCGAATTTGTCTTGATGAAATCGAAGCTGGTTGACACACTGCCTTCGGTTGCCGAGGCAATGCGCCCCGGCTGATCCATGCCGTTTGTGTGAAGCGTTGCCAAGTGGCATAAGGCCGCGTACAAAATCGCTTTGATCGTGGCCTTCGGGTATGGGAAATTGCCTTCGCCGTCACCAAGCAAGGCCATGATGCTTGCCCAAAGAGTTTCTAACTCTTCGTCGCTGATTTTGGCTTCCGTCAAGCCCGGATAGGCCGCGCGGAAACTTGAAATGTCCAGCTCAAAAGGCGTCATCGTGGCCTGCCGCATGGTTAGTCTCCCTTCGTTTCTCTAACCCCGACAGCCTCGGGATTGATCGGCTCAAGGCCGTGTTTCATTTCGGCAATCTCGCTTTCTGCCGCGTGAAAGCCTTTCAGGTCGCCGACCGGCCAAATGCAGGGCATTGCGCCGTTGCGGCCGGTGAAAGCAACCTCCTTACCGTGAATTCTCACAAGCGCTTCCCAGTCTGCTTTCGGCATGGTCACGCAAATGGCGTTGCCCGGCAGTGCCAAAGTGCCGGTTTTCTTTCCCTTGAGCGCCTGATTCACGCCCGGCAAAACGACGGTCTTCGTGCCGCCCTTGCCGTTGGGAATGTCCGTAAAGCGAAGCCCAAAAGGCAGGGAGCACGCGATAGCGATTGTCTCGCCGCTTTCCTCAATCTGCGGGGCTTGTTCCATCGTCGAACCCACGACTTGCGCGGTTTCGGCGATTTCAATGTTCTTTCTGCGTCCGCGACGGCGGACGGGATTTTCAGTAGTACCAGCCATTTTTTAACCTCAAAAGAGTTAGGGCAGGGGGACGACAAATTTCCCCCCTGCCCAGCACATGAGCGGTCAAGCCGCTCGCAAACGGGTTAGATGCCCGTCATCGTTGCCACCAAGTTAGGACGGCGAACCACGCAACCCCAAGTGCCGCCGAATGCCTTCTGCACCCACGAGGTGGAATAGGTTTCAACGTTGCCGAAGCGCATCTTTTCAGAGTACGCATTTTCGACGGTCGGCTCACCCATCAGCTCGGGCACAGTGAGATAGAGCATCGAACCGGATTCGGTAGACAGCTCGGGGAGCTGAATCACCGTCATGTTGGGATAGTTGTTCTTGAGCAGGTCAAACACCGTCAGGCCGAAGGAGTTCGGCATAGACAGGTAGTTGTACCGGTCGGACGCCACGGCAAGCACCATGGGCGTCGTCTGATCGACGTTGCCCGCATTTCGACCCATGAGCACCGTCACGAGCTTCGCAATGTCGTTAAACAGCACGTTCGAAATCGTGGCGGCATTGCCCTGATCGGCGGCCTTGCCTTCCCAAGTCGTCTGCGAGTTCACCGAAATCGGCGTGTCAGACTCGTTCAAGTTGGGATCATTGAGTGCACCGTAAATCTGCTTGTTGGCAACGCCAAACAAGTAGAAGCGGTTATGCGCACGGGCAATGATTTCGGCAGCGGCACGCTGTTTGGCGCCTGCGTAGTCAAGACGAGCCTGAGCGGCCGTTTCCTGTTCGCGCAGACCGTACTTCAGCGAGGTCTGGAAAAGGAAGTTCTGACGGCTCGGGAACTCGTAGTTCACCGAAGCGGAAACGCCATTTGCGAAATCACTGTACGGCGTCACGTCGCCCGTGATTTCTTCAACCGGGAAGTTCATGAACTGATCGACCCACGAACCCTTCTTCGTCTCACCGAACAGGCGCGTAGCGTTCTTGACGGCAAACAGAATCGAGGTGATCTGCGGGTCGAGGTAGGTCACGAACGCGGCAGGGACGCCAACATTCGGAACGGTCTGCATTGCCGCGTCTTGAGCGATTGCGCGGTAGTCGGTCACCACACGGTCGCCTTCAAAGTGGTGCGGCATCAGCTTGATGTCGAAATAGGAGCTGATGCCCAGTTCCTTAAGCTTTTGAATGTCCTGATTCATGATCTAACCCCCTGTTAGCCACCAACGCCAGGCGCGGCGGCGGGAGCCACGGAAACGCCGCGATTGGAAATGATGATGATGTCGCCTTTGGCTTCGGCGGCGGTGAGCACCTTCCAGCCGGTGTCATTGGCCGCACCGGCCTCGCCGTAGGTCACTTCGCCGGTGGCCGGGTCGCACAAAACGGCCTGTCCGACCGTTGCCGCACCGGTAGCCGCCACGTAGTAATCGCCACGAACGGCAATCGTGAGTTCGGCGCCCTTCGGATAAACCAGCGTGCCATCCTCATCAGGCATCAGAGCGCCGGTAAAGGTGCGCTCAACAAGGCCGATCACAGCGCCTTCGCCCTTGGCAGACGCGAGATTGAAAACAACGCCCGTGCCTTCGTCCTCGTTCGTGCCGAGGACGGCGAAAGAACCTGCGGCGGCCGTGCCGTCGCTAAGGTAGTTAAAGGGCGTGTAAACCGCGCTATGCGGATTGACTTCCTGCCCCGGGACACCGGCGGCGGGATAGAGATTCACAATCTTTTGCATGTTTCATGCTCCAAAAATCAGTAGCGGACTTTGATGCCCTTGAAAAGCGGGCTGACCGTCTGGCGTGCGGAGTCTTGAGCGATTCCGCTCTTTTCCGTGCGCTTTGCACCAGCGGCAAAGCCGTAAAACATTGCTTGAGCCTGCGAGGGCTTGACGCCCTTGACATTGACCCCAAGCTGTTTGAGGGCATGCAGGTAAACCGCACCGGCGGAGTCGAACGCAGAAGCGCGAACCTTGCCGATCACGGAGACACAATCCTCGATTGCATCCATCTTGGCTTCGAAGCGCTTGATAGCGGCGTCCTGAGCGGCTTGCACGCACTCGCCTTCGTCGCAATCGTCGCCGTCTTCGGCTGCCTGATCGTCTTCAGGCTTGTCCTGCTTTTCGCCGAATTTCAAGCCTTCGACAAAAGCACGCTTGAACTCGTCGTCTTCTTCGTCGAAGCCACAAGCCTTCAGGGCGTCGCGGGCAAAGTCGTCCAGCTCAAGCGGGGCGTCCGCCTTGTCATCGTCCTTCGGTTCATCTTCATCCGCGGCAGGTTTCGGGGCTTCCGCGGCGGCGGGCTTGGCCTCTTGAACGAGTTCGTTCAAAGCGGCCTTAAGCTTTGCCACGTCTTCTTCCGAAGCGCCGAGAGCGGAGAAAGCGCCAACGATCTTTTCGACCTTTGCGCCCTTGTCTTCATCAGTCGTCACGTCTACCACCTCCCCATTCGGGGCAGTTTCATGAAGCCCGCGCAGAAGTTCAGCGAGCATTCCCATTGCATCGGCAATTTGCACCTCGGCCTTTTCAACCGCGGGCGTGCCGTCTGTACCCATCCCTTCGGGTTTGTTTTCAATTTCCATTGCTTTTTCCTTAGGTTGAAAAGCATGATCCTCGACGCAACAGGACGAGCCTGCGCGTCCTTCATCCACAAGCGCGAGGTGCTGGCCTCGAATGTTGCGCATCGTGAAATCGTATTTCTGCCCCTTGTACTCGCCCTTTGAAGTGAAATCAGGGTCGTAGTAGTAGGCAAGCGAAAGTTCTTTCATTGAGCCGTCGCGGATTTTCTGGCACGCGTCGGCGTTTTGAATGTGCAGAGAGTTCGACAGGAAAACCCCATCAAAGGCGGCCTTGTCGCCGGTCGATCCCACGCGGGTTTCCATGGCCGGTGCGGTCGGCAGGTCTAGATGATGCTCAAGCTGAATCGGCAGTCCGATGACGCTTTTGATCGTCTCTTCTTTGGCCAATTCCTCGGCTGGTCTGTAGCCGTAGTACACATGATCGGGGTCTAGCCCCAATTCCCGCCACCTCGGGATTTCCGAGCCGTGATAGGGCGCAACCTGCACGCGCGTGAGGTTTGACTTATCGACGTGCATACGCCCGTCTTCGTCGTACCAGCGCACGGAAAATTTTTGGTCAAAAGCGAGGTCGCTCATTTGTTCTTAAGTCCTAAAGCCTCAAAGGGCAAAACAGGCCGGTAGATGCATCGGCAGTAGGGCAATTCGCCGGGCACAACATGCGAGCCAACATCACGGTCGTACATGCCCTTGTCAAGGTCGAAAATCTTCCCGTTGAACGCAATATGCGTTTCGCGCGACGTGTATTGCCCGGGGACGTGAATCCAAATGCCTTGCGTAATGCCCAAGTCTTCGTCGTTTGCCCGCAAAATCCCTTGCGTGATCTTGTTCGTCTGGTCAATCGCAACGTTTTTCGCGCGGTCAGCGTTAAAGCCCGAAGTGCTAGAAAGCACCTGCCGGATTTGTGCGACGCTTTGCCCGTTGATGAATCCTTGGGTAATCACGTCCTGCAGACGCTGAACGTCTCGCATCGTCATGCGAGTGATCAGCTCGGTTGACCACTTGATAAGATCGGGCAGGCGTTGCGCCGCCGTTTTCCCGATCCTCTGGCGAACAACCGGAACCGTCCAGCGATCACGTAAAAAATCAGGGGATAAACCCGCGGCGACGTAAGCGGATCGCTGGCTGGCCGTCACGTCCGCCGCTATCGCGCGGGCTACCCAAATGGAAAGTTTTGTGGCGGCGGTGGAAACTTCGATTCCCCACCGGCCGATGTTGCGCGCCACATAACCGTCAATGTCGGCGCTGAATGCCTCTTTATCGCGCACCCAAGCGCCCAGCACGGCGCGGCTGACTTCGCGCAAAAGCGCCTTGTCTTCCGGCAAAAGCGGCTTTGACAGGCTTCGATCCTGCGCAAGCACGCTCTTTTGAGCTAGGTACAGGAAAATGTCATCTGCGGCGTGCTGATTGAACTCTTTGATGAGCGCTTCAATCCGGCGCCGCAATTTCGACCGAATTCCTACGTTCGCTTCAATCGCTCTTGCCGTCTTCGGTCTGCGTCTCATCCTTCACCCCTTGCGCACCGCCGAAAATCGACTGCTTGTATCGCTCCAAAAGGTCGGAGGATTCTTCGCCGCCCGTGAGCAAATCGCCTTCTTCATAGGCGTCTTCGGGCATTTCCTTGGACAGGAAATCAAGGCCGCTGTCTTTGTCCAGCCGCACTGCCTGCCGCAATTCTTCGGCGCTGATCGCGTTTCGATCCTTGAGCGCCGCAAGTGCGTTCACGCGGGCGCTGAAATTCATAGCCTTGGAACTCTCGTTATCAAGGTTGAGTTCGCAGAAGTCAAAGGTAATCGCGGGATCAATCTCGCCCCACATCGAAAGCTGAATAGCGTCTAAACACCGCTGAATAGCGGGGCGATATAGCTCTTGCTGGCTTCGAATGTGGTCATAGTAATTGCGGATGTCACTTTCGCCGGTCGCATTGAAGCCGCTCGGGGAAATGCCGAAAAGCTTCACTGCGGGCGTGCGGTTGATCGCCGCAATCATTTCCTGCGACTGGCGCACAATGTCCTGAACGCCGCTGACGGTCGTCTGAACGTTATCGACCTGATCCTCGGTTTTGTCCGCCACGAAAATGGAATTGTTATCGCGGTAATGCTGTAGCACTTGCATGATTGCGTCCAGCTCCTGCACACCGCCAAAACTGCCCATGCGGCTTTGCATATCGGTGTAGTAAATGAGCAAGGACAGCTTTTTGATAAGCCCCTGCGCTGCCACGCGGCATTCATTCCAGTGGTTGACGTAATCCCAAAGGATTTGCGCCTGCGGAATCCCGAGAAAGTTATAAGCGGCCTTGAGCAGTGTCGGCGGCTCATTGGAGTACAGCGCCATAAGGCGAGACTCGTGCACCTGCCGCCCCAGTACAAACCACGAGGTCGGCCGCATGTAATCGTCCCGCAAGGGGTCGATAGAGTTGTAAAAGCACGGCGAGACATTCACCGGATCGACGACGATAAACGACGGAGGATTTTCATCCACGCCGATTTCAGCGCTCGCGCTATTGAGCCGCAAGGGCTTTGTAAGATCGACATTCGGGTCGCCCTTCGGCTGTGTCCGAATGTGGATGAATGCGCCGCCCATGAACCCGACTTTGCAAATCGCGTCGTTGAAAATCTTTTGCAGGTGAAACTTGCGGTCCTGAATGTCCTGCAATTGCTCGATTTTCTCAACCGGCGTATCAGCGCCGCCCGTAATTTTGATCCATTCGTGGGTGCAATCGTCCGCAACCGTTTTGATGCAGTTGCGGATCATGCCGTTTTGGGCGATTTGCTGAAGGGCGCCATAGCCGACGAAAGTCGTTACGGGGAATTGCCCCATATCGGTTGCGTGTTGCGTGAGCGAGCCGACATAGGAGTCAATGCCCAGCGAGTCGAAAAACTTGCCGTCCAGCGCCGCACGCGTCTCGGCATTCGTGCCGACCGTCTCCGGCAGGCAGAAAGCCCGGCGCGCGGCTTCGCTATCAAACGCGGGGCGGTTGTCCCGGCTGCGCATGCTCGTTAGCAGCGTCTGCAGGTTGTTGATTCTGCGCTGCGTCATCGTCGCGTCGGCAGCCGCAATTTTCTTTTCAGTCATCTTGTCTACCTTCGCAACGCGGCCAATGCCGCCGGTGAAACCTTCCAGCCCTTGTGCTGGTACAAATCATTGAGCGCCATTGACACGCAATCCACTTGGTCATCGTGCACGCTCGCCGGAAAGGCGAGGATTTCGGGCACGAAGTCAAGGCGCACCCAGGGATATTTGTCCACGGGCGGAATAAACACATTCCCGGCTTCCCAAAGCGTTGTGACGCTGGCCGCGCGGGCTTCTTTGGATTCCTTCGGCGTGATGGGGACAATGCCGGAAATCTTGTCCTTAAGCGCGCTGATGATTGCCGAACCGTTGGCCTTATCCTCCACCAGCTTGCGGCGAACTTTCGGCCACTTTTCGGCGAACGCCTCAAACATGGCGCGCGTTTTCACAAAATCCATCTGGCCGCGCACTTGGTCAAGCAGGTAGTAGTTCGCACCCTTGCGCCCCCAAACCTGCCCGACTACATAGTCGGACGTTTTGGACGCCTTAAACGTCATATCCCACGCCATTGTTAGCGCGTCGAAAGACTGCGGCAGTGTGGCGTCGCTCCAATGGCGAATCCATTCCTGCTTAAACATGCCGCCGCCACGAGGTGCTGGCCTTTGCTGCAGCTGACCGGCCACCGCATAAGCGCCCATGGACTTTTCCATTTCCCGCACCTGCTTTTCGGAAAAGCGTTCGGGAAAAAGCAATTCACCCTCATGCTTGCGCGGATCGGTGAAGCCGATTGAAGTCACGCACCGGCGCGATTCCTCAAACCGCATGGGGAGCATCAAATGCGTATAGCCCAGGTCATGCGAAAGGATGATGCCCGAGGTGTCGCGCTCATGCAGTCTCTGCATGATGACGATGATTGCCGAATTTTCGTTATTGATTCGACTCGGGACGGCTTCTAGAAAGGTATCTTCCGCGGCCTGCAATGCGGCCTCCGAAAACGCATCATCCACGGACAACGGGTCATCCACTATCACGCGGTCGCCGCGCGAGCCGGTGAGTGAAGTAAAACTCATAGACTCGCGGAAACCGGTCGCCGTATTCTCGAATTTCGTCTTAGCGTTCTGGTCGCCCGTGAGCGTAATAGGCCACCGCTTTTGATACCACTCCGATTGAATGAGCCTGCGGCATTTCATGTTGTCGCGGATAGCGAGCGTTTCCTTATGCGCCGTCGTGAGAAAGCGCAAATCCGGCCTGCCGCCTGCGCCCCATTCCCAAGCGGGGAAAAGGACGCCCGTCGTGAGCGATTTCATGCACCCGGGCGGGACGTTCATAAGCAGGCGCTTGATTTCGCCGTCGTGCACCGCCTGCAGGTGCTCGCAGATAGCGTCCAGGCACCAGCCCCACCGCAACGGCGTTG
Organism: uncultured Duodenibacillus sp.; assembly: GCA_944390145.1. Lineage (GTDB taxonomy): Bacteria > Pseudomonadota > Gammaproteobacteria > Burkholderiales > Burkholderiaceae_F > Duodenibacillus. Next base: position 16,781 of record CALXOY010000046.1, on the reverse strand, counting down.
CCGGTTCGAGCACGTGCCACGCCATTTTGCAAAACTCTGCGAAACTGCGCTTTGCAATCTCGCGGTCGAGTTCTACAAGAGTAGGCAGGCGGCTATTCATCTTTGACGTTCAAAAGCGCTTTTGCGGCCTTTAGGTTTTCAAGCGAGACGCCGGAAAGGTCTATAGCGCTTTCCACCTTCACAGCGCCGCCGTTGGCGCCGGTCAATTCGGTGCGGCTAGTTTCTTTCCAGCCAGCGCGGGTTTTCAAATAGAAGATGATCGAAGCGGTATCGCCGTTTTTGATCTTTTCCATCAGCTTTCCGCCGACGAAAATGTTTGCTTTTGCACGGCCTTTTTTTACTGCCTCGCAAAATTCAGAAGAATCACGCTTTCTGTTTTGGAACGTCCCGTATGAGACTCCCAGCGCAAGCGCAATCTCTTCTTCGGAATCACAGACTTGCGCGTACTCTTCGACCTTGCGCAAATCAATCTCAATTGGTTTGCGTCCTGCCATGTTCTGTTTACTCGTAAAAACTATGCCGTGTCGCCGTTTTTCTTCACCGCTCACGCAACAATAAGCGCGGCAAGCGACACAGCGCTAAGGATCAACGCAACTAGCGTCATTAGGTTAAGCCTGCGGAGGATTTTTCCCCGTGCCTTTCGCACAGTGGACACGTCGCGCAAGCATTCGTCATAGCGCTTCAAAATGTCCCGGTAAATTTCGACTTGTTCCTGCGGCGTGCCTTTGATCGAATCAAACCAACCGACAAAGCCCTTAAGGGCGTCGTTCCGGTAGTTCGCGCCGCTCATAGCCATCACGGCGAGGAAAAACACAGCGCAGAAAAGCCCGGCAGACAAGGCGGAAAACACAACGCCCAGCACTGAAGAAACGCCGAGGATTTTCCACGCGGCCACGTGAGCGCTAAGCATCAGTACGGCAATCGTCTGGTAGAAAATCGTCTTCGTGCGGACTTCGGCAAAACCAGCCGTTAGGTAGCGGCTCAACTGCTTGTCAGCGAGGTCGATCAGAGTTTTTTCGACATCAACCTGAACGGGCTTCGGGTCGATCCCTTCGGGCGGGGTAAATTGTTGCGTCATGGAATTCTGCGGGGGTAACAAAAAAGCCCCGCTTGTTATAGCGAGGCTTTCGATGACCCAAGTTGTTGCACTTCCGGGAGAGGTGTCTTGAGTTCACTTGCGTTTCTTCTGGGCATGCGAAAGGAGCCCCCAGGGCTCCAAACACACCTCAACCGATCACACGGGCTTCGAATTTTGTTGGCTTTATAACACTAATCCTTTGCCCTGTCAATATCCTGCGCTTCTTTTTTCGCGCGCATGTACTCAAGCTTGTTAAAGATCATTGATTGAGCCATTTTCAGCAATTCGTCGTACTCTTTGAGCCGGATTCGATTGTGTCTGCACAACTTGCCCTTTGAAATCGAAGGATAGGCATAATGCGCGGCCAAAATCCATTTAGCCATGAGATAGCGGCGGGGGCTTTGCGGAAGCATTGCCCAAGCGCGTTGCACCTCAAGGGCGTCTTTGTCGTCGATCTTGCCCAGTTCGGGTGACTCCATGATGATTTCACCGGCTAAAACCATCATGCGATAAAGGACATTGGCTTTCAGATGATCGCGGTCAGCAGCCCAGCGCCCCCAATTGCGAAGGCGGTCAATCAAGATTTCTTCGTCGCTCTTGGAAAGCACGGGCTTACTCCTTGTAGGTGTGACGGAAAAGGTGCGGCCACAGCATATGCACCTTGTCAATGGCTTTTTGAATCGTCTGCTCGCGCAGCTTTGAGCCGATTTCGTACTTTTCGGCTTCTTCGTGCGCCTCAACCAAGATCAAAGACGCTTCAAGCGGCAGTGAAATGGAAATGTCGCCCGCATTGCGGCGCTTTTCGATTTCGCGGATTGTTGTCATAGTTCGTTTCCTGCGAGTCTGCAAAAGTCCTCAAAATTCAAGGTGGCCAACCATTGTTTCTTTCCGTCGGCGCGCGAAAGCACAACTGGAATTTGCCCCGGCTCGGTGCAGCTGGCTTCGCTTTGCGCCATCCAGTCGTACAAATTTCCGATCCGGCGGCGGCGCTTCACTTCGATGCGAAAGCACCCCATGGCGATGTCCGTTCCTCCGTCTCGTGTCTGTGAAAGGTTGCGGTGCACATCAACGCCCAGCGTGTCGCGCAAAAGGGCGCACACCTCGCGTTCTCCTGCCGCGCCTTTCGTTCGTTGCGATTTGCTCATTTCCTCAACTCCCGAAGCTTTGCCCGGCGCATGTCGCGCACCATGTCGAGATACCCCAGCTGAAAGCGCGTCCACAAGTCCGGGTCACGTTTGTAATCGGCCTTGTGTTCGTTGAGCGGTTCGCCGCGAATGGCCGCTTGAGCGCCTTTGCTGTACGCGTCTTTTGCGTGCTCTATGTTCATTTGTGAATTCCTTTCCGTTGCATTAAGGCGCGGTAATACCCGCGGATAAAGGCGGCGCGTTCCTCACCTTTGTATGTTTGTTTTGAAAGCCCTTCGCTTTTCATACCAGCCTCATAACCGGCTCTTTCTGCGCTCTCTAGACGCTCTCTGCTTGTCATACCGCTACTACCCCCTTGGTTATGGCTGTAGGCGCGCCCAGAACGCGCTACAGCCACGTTTTTGTCGATCCTCAAGCCTGCCCCGCCTTTTAGACTCCTTCAGCGCCTTCCGGCGGGTCTTTCTTAAGCCGCACCTCGACTTCCAAGCGCTCGCCTTGAAAAATCCACTTTTTGGCCTGAAAGCATTCGTCCCACCAGCTCAAGCGTGCCTCCAAGGCGTGGAGGACGTTCACCATCCCGCTGATCATCCACACCAAGACCACGAGGAGGACGGTCTCGAAGACGAGCGCCAAGAGGATTGCGTTCGTCATCTGAAGAACCCTCCGACAAACCGCTCGACTTCCTCGAAGCTTGCAGCCGGCTGCTGCTGCCGTTGCTGCTGGCGAGTTGAGGACTCGAACCGGCGCTCACGCTGAGCGAAGATCTGATCGCGCACCTTTACGAAAAGTTCGATGCGGCCGGAGTTTTCGAGAAGGCGCATGAGGTCGATGGCGTCGTCCTCGGAGATGCTGATGGTGAAGTCGTTCATGCCGTCTCCTTCGAAAGATTCCCCCGTGAGATGATTGGGGAAGTTCTCCCCAGAACGCCCATCAACCAACCCACGGAGGGGGAAATGGAAACTTTGCTTTCTGTCTTAAAAACCTTGCTTTTGATTGTTTTTGCAATCCCAGTCATTGGCTATTTCTTCTGTCAATCTGTTGAAATCCAGAGGCGAACCGAGGCACAGCTCGTGAATTCACCAGACGGAGCGAATCTTGTTTTGCACTTTCACAGTGGAGACTTTGGAAACAGCCCTATCAAAATCCATCGCATCTATTCTTTCGCTTTATCGTCGATTGTCGTTTCTCCTGCTTTTGAGGTTGACGATTCGGAGGCGACAATCACGCTGCCATGCCGAGTAAAGTCCTCCAAAAACCAACGCATTTTCTGCATTGCCCTTCTGACGCAAAAGAGTTCGTATTGGAGCCTGACGATGATCAAAACCAAAGCGATTTCAGCAACTACATGAAGGGCGTCAAGGATCGTGCTCATTGCTCACCTCCCTGCCACGGAGTGCGCCTGCTCACGTCTTCACAGAAGGCTTCTCCTGCCCTGTATGTCATCAATCGAACTGGCACGTTGTTGAGGAAAACGGACAAGTCCAGAAAACAACGGTTCTGGATCAGAGCAGTTACCACGACCTTATTTCTCCATTTGAAGAATTCGCCATTGAAAACGGTCTCGAACCGGAAGGAACCAAGCCCACACCGAGACCGAATCCTTCCTTGCTAAACGACGTTGTTGTCCTCCGATGCAATCACTGTGGCTGGCTTGGTTGCTTTGACCACAAATTCCTTGAGTTGAAAGTTCACGCGGAGTAGGAGTTCAGCCATGTCTCTCAACCCGATCAAAAGCTTCACGGACGACTTGAACAGCCGCATAAAATGCGACGGAAACAACGTAACAGGAGAACAAGCAGCTAAATTTGTAGAGTTCCTCCGGCCACATCTACTTGATAACGAAAAGCTTATGAAAGGCTTGACGGATCAAATCAAACTTAGTTGGCTCAAGAAATTCGTTAGTTACCTCATTGCCTACGCTGCTGGTTGGATTACTCCTTTGCTCTTGGGGCGGATTGCAAGTTTCTTCACCTCTGCCATTCCGAAGTGAATCTCCATTCTGTAATTCGACTTGTTGAGCAAGCCACTCCGCAAAAACCACCAAATCCTGAGCGGCTTGCCTGACTAGGGCAGCGTCGTCCCGCGAGGTTCTCCCAGCTGCCACATACTCAGCCGCATCGCTGATTGCATCCGCCGGATATGCAAGCGCTAATTCAATATCGAAACCCCGCTGGGTTTCCTTGGCTTTCTGAAACGTCTCCAGGAATTTTTCTCGCTCGTAGATACTCATGCCGCCTCCTCAAATTTCCCAGTAATCCCAAACTTCTGGAGGGAAAAGCTTCATAAACTCGTCAAAAGCTTCCTGCGAGCTGGCAAAAACTTTGTCCTCGAAATCGCCCCAGACAGCAGCCTTATCAGACAAACGAATGGCGCAAAACTCATTGATCCACTCGTAGTAGTCCTCTTGGATCTCTGTATGGATTAGCCAGCCATTGGCCCTTGCCTTATCCACATATTCCGGAAGCAACGTGTAAGCCAAATGGTCATAGCCATAGATGTTCGATTTATTCAGCTCTTCGCGCTTGGCGTCGGTCATCTCAAAACACTTGATCATGCCGTCTCCTTCGAAAGATTCCCCCGTGAGAAGATTGCGTGTGCGCCAACACATCAACCAACTCACGGAGAAAAAATGGACATCTTTAACGTCATAACGGCCATAGCCACAACAGCGACCGCCTTTGCCGGAATCGCAGCAACCGTCATTACGTACCGACAACTGCTTGATAAAAAACCAGTCCTGAAAGCTGAAGTTGGAGATATTCCGAACAGCAACAGAAGAGACTGCCCAGAACGCGAAAAGCTTCAAGAGGAAGGCTTTTACATTCTTCGTCTTTATCTGGAATCCGCCCCTCAGAATTGGGATGTACTGGCCGTAAGCATCAACGGGGCGAAAATCCCTAACGAGATAACCAGCAAGTCTGGTAATTGGTTGGCAAATCGGCTTCCGGATAAACATCAAATCACGCTGTGTCAAGGCAAAGTTCAAACCCATAACTGGAAAATCATTCAAGGCGATACCAACATCTACTGGGACTTTCTGATCAAACCCGATGATCCTGAAAAAGGTCTTTTGACGATGACTCTGTACGGCCATCTTTGGTCGAGGGTAAAGGTTCCTTTTTCGTATCAGAAGACTCATTTTTGGTAGTACGTTCCCACCGATAAAGAACCACAAGCAAACGCTTTAACTCGTTAACGAATCTGCTGAAAAACCAGGCTTGCCCCACCATCACAAAAGAAAGGAGCATCACTGAAATCGCCAGAACCATGTCTGTCATGCCGCCTCCCCGAAAACGTCCTCGGCCGTGAGCGGCTTGCGATGGGAAACGCCGGTGAAAGGCTGCGCGACGCACTTGCCCTTGATGCGGTCCACGAGGCGGTCGCCGATGACCGGCACAAGATCTGTGGGCTTGAGGTTGGACAGGAAGATCGTGGGACGGTTTTCCGAGAGTCTGGCGTCGATCACCTCGAAGAGCAGCGTCTGCTCGTTGGCTGATCCGGCCTGAACGCCGAGCTCGTCGAGCACCAGCAGGTCGAGTTCGACGTAGCGGCGGACGGCGTCGTAGGAGCTCATCTGGCTGTCGTGGTGCCACATGGCTCGGATGTACCCGATCATGTCGGGGACGCGCGTGTACAGAGCCGAGACTCCAGGCAGGAGCGCCTTGATGATCGAGACGGCAAGATGCGACTTACCTGTACCGGGATTGCCGTAGAAGTACAGCCCGTAGCCGCCTTCCCTGGCTTTGTCCCAGCCGCTGACGAATCGTTTTGCAAGGCTGAGGGCTTGCTCGAGCTCCGGCGTATCCGCGATGAAGGAGTCGAATGACTTGCCCCTGAAGTCGGCGGGGATGCATGCGCGTCCGAGGGCTTCCTCCATGCGCTTGCGCTCCTTCTCGGCATCGAGCCTGGCTTTGGCGGCAGCCTGCTCGGCGGCCAGAGCCTCCTGCTGCAGCTGGTAGCACTTCGGGCAGAAGCCGTCGGAAACCTTTTTGCCGGCGACGTAGACGATCCGGGCGCGATACGAGCCGTGGAGTTGGCAGAAGCGGTCCTCGTCGTGCCACTTCAGGCCAGCGATGACAGAGCCGATGGGCTGCAGGTCAGAGTTGCGTTTCATGGTCATGGTTGTCAAACCCCCCAGTTCGTTGTTCCGTCCGGATTGATCGCGTCCGCGTAGTACTCGGCGTCAAAGTGAAAGGTCGGGTCCTTATGCGGAGGCAGCTTTGATTGCGCGGCGGGCAGAGAAGCGCGTCCTGTGTTTTCGGGGAACTCCCTGCCGATCCAGTCGAGGAAGATCTTTCGCCAGTTGCCCAGCGTCTTCCGGGAAGAAGTCGGTGCGTAGCGGCTGCGAAGTTTTTGGAAAACCCTCTCAGGCGTGACATCCTTTCTCGCAGTCAATGCAGCCTGGCGCCATTCCGCAGGAAGGGCGCCAGGGAAAGGCACGGTCGGCTCCCTCTGCACTTTTGGGCGGGAAATTTCTTTTTCTACTTTTTCTTTTTCCTGCTCCTGCTCCTGCTCCTGCTCCTGATTCGGCATAGTCTTAACCGATGCCTTCGTTAGAGCCTTCTCAAGGTCTTCCCCGAAGGCTTCCTGAAAGGCTTCCTGATAGGCTTTTGACATAGCGCCAATACAGGCTTTTGCACGAATAAGCACCTCCGCCAACAGCTGGCATTCAGGCAAAAGATCAAGCGATCCTTTCCAAGCTTTGATGACGTTCGGCGACTCCGGGCGGTTGTACTTGAGGAAGTTCGGAGCGAAGATCAGACCCCTTCCGTCGAGCCTTAAAAGCCCCTTCCGAGAGAGCTCGGCGAAAGCCTCTCGAAAGGCTTCCCGAAAGCCTTCGTTTGAGGCTTCCCAGCCATACTTTTCCCCTGCCAAACCTTCTGGCGTTCCGCGCAGAGCACCGAGCGACGTCATAAGCGGATGCGTCAGAACGAAAAGAAAAGCCAGCTGCCCGGCATCTGACAGTGAGGAAAACTTCTCGTCATTCCAGATTCGAGGGTCGATTTTTCTATAGCGTGCCATGGTGACCTACTTTGCAGAATCGGTTTTGCCTTCTGCAGCCTCAGGGATCTTTACCCAGGGTGAGTTCGGAGCAAGTTCAGAGCGAAGGAACTTCCCACCGCTGGCCTTCTCAATGATCGGCGCCCACTTTTCAGGCATTGGGCGACGCCCGTGCACAACATGGCCAACAAAGCTTGGATTGCAGCCAAGAATCTCTGCCGTTTTCCGTTGTGATCCGAAGTACTGGCACACAGCCAAAAATGAAAGGTTTTTCATTGCTCTCATGCATCAATGATAAATACAGTGCACGGGTAGTGTATCATTGATATTTAGAAAATGTCAATCAAAAATTTTCGCGTTGCGGTGTACCATTGATATGCATTAAAGGAGTACCCGTATGCCGCTTACCCCGGAACAGGCACAGGAATGCTCGAGATTGAAGCAGCTGTTCCTGGAAAAATCAGATATTTCTCAGAGAGAGTTCGTCAAGAAGTACAACCTTGGAACGCCGGCCAACCTCGGCCAGTACCTCCAGGGGAGGCGCCCTCTGAATCTAAAAATCGCCAATGTCATGGCAAAAGCCTTGGGGATTGAAGTTTCCGACTTCAGTCCTAGGCTGGCAAAGGAGATTTCTTTGCTCAAGGCAGATCGAGTCGTCCCCTACAACCCACCTGGATTAAAGCCGATACCCTTAGTGGCTTTTGCCCCAGCAAGCCCTTTTACTGACACAGGGCAACTGGCCGATCCGCGAACCTACATCGAAACTGGCGACTATGTACTTGTCGGGGAGGAGTTCCCTGATGGAACTTTTGCCACCAAGATTGAGGGACGGTCAATGGAGCCGGACTTCGTTGAGGGCGACATCATCGTGATCGACCCTTCACTGCGCCCTCTGCCAGGCGACTTCGTTCTCGCACAGCGCCAAAGCCCATGCTCGGACGGCGCCGAATGGACCTTCAAAAAGTATCGCCCGCGCGGAATCAATGAAGCCGGGCTTGAAGTCTATGAGTTAACTCCCCTGAACCCTGACTTCCCTGTCCTTCGCTCTGACCGTGAGCAGTGCTGCATCCTGGGCGTGATGGTCGAGCACAGACGCCAGTACCGGCGTCGTCGTTGAGAAGCGCACGAGGATGAGGTGAAAACATTTGGAGCTGTATATGCCCAAGCAAGAAGTACAAACCAAAAAGTCGGCTCAAGAAAAATCTAACGATAGGGATTTGATCGTCATTTCGAGAGAAATCGACTTCCCCTTATTTTTCAATCTAAACAGGGCCATCAAGGAGAAAAAGAAAACTGGCAAGAATAAAGAGTGCGTTCTGTTTCTTACCACACAAGGCGGTGATCCTGATGCCGGCTATCGCATAGCAAAGTGTTTACAAAACAACTATGACACCATCCGTCTAGTGGTTTCTAGCTACTGTAAAAGTGCCGGAACATTGATTGCCATTGCTGCCAACGAAATCGCATTTGGCGACCTTGGGGAGCTCGGGCCTCTGGATGTTCAGGTCATGAAGCATGACGAATTCGGGGCTCAGGCCTCGGGGTTGGATATCATTGAAGCCATGGAAGCGATCTCCAACCACATGCGAAAGAGTTTTGCGCAGAATCTCGTCGATATTCGATTCGGTACAAAAATTTCAACCCGTCTTGCTGGTGATTTAGCTGCCCAACTAACCGCTAGTATTGCTGCTCCTCTTTATGCGCAGATAGACCCCCAGAGGGTCGCAGAGATGCAAAGAGCAATGTCAATCGCGTTAAACTACGGAGAGAGGCTAGTCCGAAAATCACAGTCCCTCAAGAAGGATGCGCTGCAAAAATTAGTATCATCGTACCCAACCCACTCATTCGTTATTGACGAAGATGAGGCCAAAGACCTTTTCAATAAGGTCTCGCATTGGACCCCACCTGAAGAGGCTTTCTATAACAAGTTTTGTGACGTTTTAGCTCACCAGCGCAAGCTTCAGGAAGGAGGCCCATTTGTTGAGTCGTACAACAAATGGATGCAACAAAATGACAGTACCAAAACTTCTAAGCAAGAAAACAACCCAGAAGAGCAGCAGCAAAACAATGAATCTGAACAAGCTGTTGAAACGACTTCAGAAACGACAGATTCCTAAAGACATTCTCTCGCTGGCAGAATTAAACCTTCCCGCCACGCAACAGGATCAACTTCCGAAATTACGGGACCTGGTACAAGAATAGGATCTGGTAAACAGTGACAAACACCGCCCTCCGGGGCGGTTTTTTTGTCTTTGACATATATCAAAGATATGTGATTCTTTCTCGCCAAGATAGCTGTTGATATACACAGCTTCAAGTATCAATGATATATTCCCCGTGTAGCAAGCGTCACCGAAGGCGCATGCAAAGGGGATGAAAGTTCCCTGTACCCAGGATCGGGGAGCGGTGCCCCCGGAGTTGGATCACCTGCCGCAGCGCACCTGTACGCGGCCGCTGAAGCTCCTGCCAGCACGAGGCTATACGGGCGAGTGAACACCTCGCCGGTTCTTCAGTTGAGAAGGCCAATTTCAGCCCGTTTGCGGCAACCGGGCACGGTGTTTGGTGTGCACAAAAAAGCTTGCGTACACCAAACCCTTCTTTGATTGAAGCAAGCGGGCTGATGTGGGTTTTCTCAAAGGAGCACACAAATGGCGTTGACCACCGAGATCGACCGCCTCGCCGAGACGGCTTCCACTAAAGACCGCGAAAAGGCCGGCATGGTATGGGACGAGATAAAGGAAGACTTGATCGACAAGTTCCTAGAGCGGTTGCGCAAGGAGGGAGACCACACAACTTGCGCCCTGCTCGCAAACTGGTTCGCCGACCTGCTGGAGCACAGCTTCGATGACAGCAACGCCGCTGACGAACTGCTCGCCGAGTGCGAGAGGGAAATTCGCGACGAAAACGACCTTGTCCACGGCCCCAGATGGAAAAGACTGCATTGGTAAGGAGCACACGAAATGGTGAAAAACAGCGAAAAAATCAAGCTTTCCCGCGGAGTCAGCTGCTACATCCAATGCTACGCAACAGAGCAAGGGGTGCGCACCTCCGTCATCTTCGAGATGGCAGGGGTCTGCGTCTCTTTGTGCCTGGCCCCTCTCAGCGAGCTCGAGGACTCGATCCTCAATCAGCAGAACGGGCATGCCAACTGGAAATGCGCGATCGAGATTTCCCACTGCGAAGACATCTTCAGCTTCGGGGCGGCAAGCAGCACCATCGAAGTGCCTTGCACCAGAATGGCTTTCAACAAATTCTGCAAAACCGCCCTCGACTTCTGTCATCAGGTGCGGTCATGCTGAAGAAACTTTTCACCCGCGACGAGTTCGGCGACACGCCCGCTGGACTCGCAGTCGCTACCCTCGCGATTGTCGCCTTCGTGGTGGCAATCGGCTCTCTCCCCACTTACTGACCACCCACCACTTTCCCCCAGAAGGCGCGTCCTTCTGCCTGCAGGTTCACCTCTCCGCGGTGCTCCTTACGTGGAGCGCAAGAGCCTGCAGGCAAAAGGACACTTCCTTGAAAGGAGCACACCATGGAAGACATATTCTTCGATCCGGCCATGCAGAACTGGAAAAAGAACATCGCGCGGGCAAAGCGTATGCGCGAGCGCCGCGAGCACTTCGCCAAGAACTGGCCGATTTTCCTCGGCATCGCCGTATCAGCCGCACTGGTGACTGCAGGCGTCCGGATGCTTTGCACGGTTTTCTGATCTTTGCCTTCCGCCATTCCTTTTCACGACGATTCAATGCCGCTTCTTTGCTGAAGCAACTGGCGGAAGGCAAATCCCCACATGGAGGAACAAATGGATCAACTTGAACGTTGTGCCTGGCTCAAGACTCGCCAGACCGGAATCGGCGGCAGCGATGTCGCCGCGATCCTCGGGCTTTCAAAATGGAAAACGCCGCTTGATGTCTACAACGACAAAGTCGGGGAAGTTTCCTACAACGAGGACTCAAATCCCTCCATCGAATGGGGCAACCGGCTCGAGCCCGTCATCCGCCAGAAGTACGCAGACGTGACCGGTGTTCCCGTCACCGTCCCGACCGAAACATTCCGCCACCACGAGCATCCGTTCATGATTGCCAATGTGGACGGTTTGCTTCCGGACGGCAGTGTGCTCGAGATAAAAACCGCACGTTCCGGCGCCGACTGGGGAGAAGAAGGAACCGACGAAATCCCCGAGTACTACATGACTCAGGTCCAGCACTACATGACGGTGCTCGGCGCCAAAAAGTGCGATGTGGCCGTGCTGACCGGGGCCAGCGACTTTCGCATCTACCACGTCGGCTTTGATCCGGAAATTGCGGCCATGCTGATCGAGGAGGAAAAAGCCTTTTGGCAGCGTGTCATCGACCGCAATCCCCCGGCGCCGCGCACCTATGCCGAAGCAAGCGCTGCATTTCCGCGCTCCAAGATGCACACGGTTGAAGCATCCGACGAAATCCTTCACGACGCCGCAGAGCTTGAAGCCGTCAATCGACAGATCGAAGAGCTCAAGGAGCGCAAGGAAGAGCTGCAGGGGCATATCACCTCCTTTATGGGAGAGTCTGACACCCTGGCCGTTGCAGGCAGAACCATCGCCACTTGGCGGACAAGCAAGCCGCGCATCACCTTCGACAGCGCCACTTTCAAAGCCAAGCATCCGGACCTTTACACGCAGTATTGCAAGGAAGGCAAACCCTCCCGCCGCTTCATTCTCAAGATCAAATCGGAGTAACCAATGACAAACGCCGTCGCAACCCTCAATCCTTTTGGCGCCATCGACAACGCCGCTGCAGCGACCCCCGCCACCCAGACAACTGACAGCGCCCGCGCCGTCGCAGAAGTGCAGGCCGCTCTTGTGATCGCCCGCATGAACCCGCGCGATCAGCGGCAGGCGATGGACCGCATCCTCAACGCCTGCTGCCGCCCTCAACTGGCGGAGAGCGCCCTGTACTCCTACGCCCGCGGCGGCAGCGACATCAGCGGCCCGAGCATTCGCCTTGCCGAGGCCATCGCCCAGCAGTGGGGAAACATTCAGTTCGGCATTCGCGAGCTCAGCCAGGCAAACGGAAAATCGGAAGTCCAGGCGTTCGCCTGGGACGTTGAGACCAACACGCGCCGCGAAGTGACGTTCACCGTCCCGCACATCCGGTACACAAAAAGGGGAAGCTACAAGCTTGAGGAGGCACGAGACATCTACGAACTCGTCGCTAACCAGGGAGCCAGAAGACTGCGCGCCTGCATCCTCTCGGTCATCCCCGGAGACGTGATCGAAGCAGCTGTCAGCCAGTGCATGCTGACGCTCAAGGCTCACTGCGACGTCACTCCGGAAGGCATCCAAAAGCTCGTGTCCGCCTTCGAGGCGATCGGTGTTTCCAAGGCTCGCATCGAGAAGTTCTGCCAGTGCCGCGCCGAAGCGATCAAGCCGGCACAGATCATCCGTCTGCGCAACGTGTACGCGTCGATAAAGGACGGCATGAGTTCGGCCGACGATTGGTTTGAGCCGGAAGAAAAGCCTGCACTCGAAACCGATACCTCAGGCAAGAAGAGCCTCAAGGACAAACTCAAGGAACGCAAGGCCAAATCTGAAGAGGCGCCTGCGGCTACCGCAGAGGAAGTACCGGTTGCTGATTCGGAACCTTCCATTCCAGAGCAACCAGTTGATACCCATCCGCCAGTAGATGAGGCTTGGGTCAAAGCTTACGCACAAGGAACTGACTAAGGAGCGGCCGCAGCAATGCGGCCTTTTTCATACATGAAAGATCTACTTTTAATCCTCGGCTCGCTCGGATTCGCAGCCTTTCTGATCATGCTCACCCTCGGGATTGCCGCGTCAGGCGTCCAGTTCTGGGTCGAGCTTTTCTTTTAACTCTCTTCGGCCGCCGTCCGCGATGTGTGCAAGCGCATGTATGCCGTGCGTGAGGTCGCCCTCACTATGACTTTTTGGTAGATTTATCGTGTTTGATCATTCCCCGACTAACTCGGCGAAGTTGATTTTTTACAGACTTAATGTCTTCCTCAAGCGGTAAATTCTCAGGCTTCTCACCGCTGTTTTTGATCATCATGTTGCGGACCTCCCGCCCCACTTCTTCCGCTGCTTTAGCTGATTGAGACAGGCCTTGAACATGACGGGCTTTCATTCTTTCAGAAGTTTGTGTCACACGGAAAAGATTACCGGCTAGTTCTGTTAGCCCCATGTAGTCGTAGAGGACAGGCGGGGTTTTGCGGGTCGTTTTCAACCCCTTGTAATTGCGAAGATCTGCCAGAGACATGTTGTACATGCCACGGAAACCCGCATCTTTAAAGATGCCGAATTGACTGCTCTCAACTCCAGCCTGTTTGGCGGCAGCAGCCATGATCTTTTCAGCATTGGAAAGCTCTGCCCGAGTATCGATTCGGGGCACACTGCTCTCTTCAAGAGCTGCTTGCAGTAACCCTTCAGCCAAAGCAGATAGAGCAACCTTTGCTCTTTGAACCTGAGGCTTCTTGTCGTCAGCATGCATGACAACAAGGAAACACGCAAAGCGATTGAGTTTATACCCTACCTGCTCACGGCCATCAATTACTACAGGAACTTGGGTAAATGACTCGGCGACATCAATATCAAGACGAGAGCATGAAGCAATTGCGCGATTGATGACACCTTTTGCCTTGTCCCAAGATGTGTAGCCAAGATGCTCAAGAAACTCATGAGCTAGCCAGTACCGTGAGCCATTTTGGTGACTCCACTGCTCAAGGAGATCAATATCAGGATTCGACGGCAAAGTATTCATAACTGCTCCTCAGACACATCTTCCAATTTTAAACGACCTCATATTGACAGGAGGAAACGCCATGACGCATAATCCTCTGGTCACGCAAGTAAAAAGCGTGATCGGGCTTGGCGGCCCGATCTACTGGCGCGCAGCCGCCAAATTGTCGTTTGCGGCTTTTTTGTTGACTGCGCGCATGGGGTGGCGTTTCACCACCTCATAAAGAATCTCCCTTATGGGCATGGTTTTGTGGGGCATCGAAAGATGCGCCGTATCCAGTAGACGGTCCGCCAACCCGCAAGACCTGCCCTCCATGTTTGGCGGCGTGGAGCAGGATCAAAAACCTGCTACTGGAGATTTGCAATGTCTGCAATCGCTATTTTCTCGTTCGAGAACACTCAAGTCCGCACGCTCGGAACTGCCGAAGCCCCCCTCTTCATCGCTGTTGACGTCGCCTCTGCTCTTGGCTTCAAAGACAAAACCAACGCAATCAAGCAACACGTCGATCTCGAAGACCTCACAAAACGGGAAATCACTGACAGCATGGGGCGCAAGCAGATCGTCAACTGCGTCAACGAGTCGGGGCTCTACGCCTTGATCTTCGGCTCCAAGCTCGAATCCGCCAAGCGCTTCAAGCGCTGGGTAACGTCCGAAGTCCTTCCCGCCATTCGCAAGCAGGGCCGCTACGAATGTCCAATTGCAACGCTCACGTCCGCCCAGCAGCTACAGCTGCGCGAGGCCGTGGCAAAGCGCGCCAAGGCCGTCAGCGCTCACTATCAGACGATCTACCGCGCGCTGTACCAGCGTTTCCAAGTGCCGCGCTACACCGAAATCCTCGCAAAGGACTTCGACATGGCGATCAGCTTCATCCAAACGGTTGACCTCCGGGTGCCCGAAAAGGTTGCGGAGAAAGCCCAGGAGGCGGAACAAAAGCCGCAGGTCATCGCCTCGAAGGAATTCTGCGAGCACATCCGCACGTTCGTCTACTTGTGGAAGTACTACTACCGAGCCGACCTAGACAAGCTCATTGAGGTCTTGAGAGCCATGAATTCCCCGCACGCCGCCGGCATCTATGACCTCGTCCACGATATGAACCTCACCTCCATCGAGTTCGATCTTGCCAATGTCGGCTACCCCGTTAAAGAGCTCAAGTGCTACCAGCACTGGGCGCTGACACACGAAGCTGATGCCAGATAACCACCACCATCACCAAAGGCCGCCTCCGGGCGGCTTTTTTGTCATCAGTACAATGAGCAGTTGACACGACCTGATACGTCATGACACGACGTGATATGACAAACAACCCATATAATGAAGATGACAGAACAACAGCGAGCGGCATTGGTTAAGCGCCTTGCCGATTTCACGGAAAAGGCCAGCATTGCAAGCCTTGCCGTTGGCGTATTCCAAGGCAATATGCTCGGAGTTGCTATCGGTGCTCTTGCTTTCATTTGTACCGTGATCCTAACCTTTGAGGCCAACAAATGACGACATGGATTATTTTTGGATGTGTTATTGCGGTTGCATTCATCGCAGGTGTGTGGCTTTCAAATATGAAGACTCATGGAAAGCACTGAACCTTACCCCTTCAAAACGAACACAAACTGAGCCGCAAACGCGGCTCTTTCAGTATCTACGGCCTCCCTCGGGAGGCTTTTTTATTGCCAAAAAAATATGAGATTCGGTTCTGTCTACTCAGGAAATTTAAACCAAAATTTAACTTCTTTCGCCTTGTAGTCACTGGAAAAGATTGATGACACACACAATATGTAGCGCTATCAGAATACACTACACTACAACATGAAGTTGTCTTTACCGAAAAGACCCGTAGAATGAAAAAAGCTCCGAACAAACACTGACCATCAGTTCGGAGCTTTCTTAGAATTTCTATGGGGAAATACCATATGGATGATAAACGAACACTAACGCAACTTGCAAACCCTGACTTTGAAAGCATTAAGCATTTTGACGATCAAGGTGCGGAGTTCTGGCTTGCCAGAGAACTCTATCAATTGCTCGGCTACACACGCTGGGAAGGATTTCAAAAACCTTTGGCCAGAGCCAAGGAGGCTTGTCTTAAGTCAAACAATCCTGTCAAAAACCATTTTCACCACTTGACGAAAATGGTTTCTTTGGGGTATGGGACAGAGCGGAAAATCGAAGACGTCGCATTGTCACGTTATGCATGCTACCTCATAGTTCAAAACAGTGACCCGTCCAAACCCGTTATTGCAGCAGGTCAAACATACTTTGCCATCCAAACTAGGCGTCAGGAACTTTCTGATCAGGAGAAATTCGAACAACTCTCTGATGACGAGAAGAGGATCTATCTGCGTCACGAGCTCAAGGAACATAACAAACGACTAAGTTCCGCAGCGCACGATGCTGGAGTTATAGAGCCCAGAGACTATGCAATTTTTCAAAATTACGGATACCGGGGACTGTATGGAGGGCTAGGAGCAAAAGAAATTCACGCTCGTAAAAAATTAAAGAAGAGCCACGACATCCTCGACTTCATGGGGCATGAGGAATTGGCCGCCAATTTATTCCGCGCCACGCAGACCGAAGCAAAGCTTCGCAGAGATCACGTTCGAGGGAAGCCGCAAGCAAACAAGACACACTACGATGTGGGAAGCGCTGTTCGGCAAACGATCAAAAAATTGGGCGGAACAATGCCTGAAGATCTTCCAACTCCAGAAAAAAGCATCAAACAGTTGGAGCGCGAAGAGAAAAAGCGCCTGGCGATAGAACACAAAAAGTCCGATCAGTAACTGCAAACTCTTCACCTGTTAGTTTTTAACACATGAAGCCTCCCTCGGGAGG
>CALXOY010000045.1 GCA_944390145.1 uncultured Duodenibacillus sp. | reverse complement strand
GAAAAGCAGTGCGCTTCATCGATCACAAAGCGCGTGACGCGCCGCTGCTGCAGCGCCGCAAGTATCGTGCGGCTGCGCAGCGACTCGGGCGAAATGTAGATCAACGTGGCCGACCCGCTGATCACCGCCTCCAGGGCGCGCGAGCGCTCGATGGGGCTCAAAAGGCTGTTGATCGTCACCGCGCGCCCGATGCCCTTAGCCATCAGGTTGTCGACCTGATCCTTCATGAGCGACTGCAGGGGCGAGATCACCACCGTGAGCGCGCGCGTGTACTCGCCCTCCATCAGGGCGGGCAGCTGAAAGGTGATCGACTTGCCGCCGCCCGTGGGAAAGACCGCAAGCAGAGACTTGCCGCCCACGGCAGCGCGCGCGGCCATCTCCTGCAGGGGTTCGCCCTCGTAGGTGCGAAACGAATCAAAGCCAAAGAAGTGCTTGAGCCCGGCCTTGACGTCGAGATTCTTGCTGCAGTAGGGGCAGCCCTTGCTGCAGGGCGTAAAGCAGAGCTGCTCCAAAACCGACTGCACGGCCGGATAGTTGGTGTTCACCCAGGCGGGCAGCACGTCGTTGGGGTCGGCCGCGCGGATGAAGGCCAGCGCATAGGCAAGCTCTGCGGGGCGGCGCTTGGCAAGGCCGTCGAGGTCTGCATGAATGCAGAGCTTGTCAGCCATCAAGCGCTTGATGACGCCTGCGGGATCGGCAAAGGAGGGGGTCTGGATCTGAAGGCACTCAAAAAAGCCCTTGAATTCCGGCTGTTTTTTTAAGAGTGCGCAAAAAAGCCGCTGCAGCACGCCCGGCAGTTCCGAGAAAGCCTGCGCCTCCTCTTCAAAAAGCGCCATTGCCTTGCGGGCGTCGGAAAGCGGATTGTTGAGCTCCTCGGTGAGAAGCTTTTCGTCCTTTAAAAGCTTGTGAAAGCGCTTGCGGGGAAATAACAGCGCCGAAAGAGGCAGCGTGTCGACGGCAACCGCCTCCTCACCCAGCACCGGCCGCAGATACTGCATGTCGAAAGCCACAATGTTGTGGCCGCAGACAAAGTGCGCGCCCTTGCAGAAGTCGCGGAAGGCGGCGAGGTCGCTTGAGTGAAAGAAGCGCCCGTCCATGCGGCAGGCGCCGAGATCGACCACCCGGCCGTCCTGCGCAGACACTTCGGCGTCGATAAAGACGATGCTGTCTTTATCAAACGTGGAGAAAGCGCCGGCGCTCCCTGCAAATTGGGCGGTTGTGGTGGTCATCGAAAAAGAAGGCTTCCCTGCATAAGCGGATGTTTTTGCTCTTGGGCTTGATTGTAAGGCGGTGCCGCATCTTTGTCCGCTGTCTGCAGGAAAGATCGTGGCGGGGATGCTTTTGTTGAGATCAAGGTGCCGTTGAAATCTTCATGCGTGCCGCAGGCGCTGGAGGGACGTGCTTTTGTCGGGCGCAGTGGCTGGCTTGATTGAAAAACTTCGCGGCGCCGCTCGAATCACTTCGGGCGCGAGACCGGCTTCAAGAAAAGGGCGTCAGCGAAGCGTCTTTCAGACAGTCGGCATTTGTCGGCAGCTGCGGCCCGTTTTTGGCGGCGACAAGCTTCTCGATGAGGCGTGCGGGATCCTCGTCATGGATGATGCGTGCCAGACACGGCTGCGGCACAAAGCCAAGGTGCGAAGCATTCTGCAGAAAGGCAAGCAGCTTGTCGTAAAAGCCCGCGACGTTTAAAAAACCGACGGGCTTGTTGTAGAGTCCGATCCAATTGCCCGTGAGCATTTCAAAGGCTTCTTCGAGCGTTCCGATGCCGCCCGGCAGCACCACAAACATGTCGGAGAGCTCTGCCATCCGCGCTTTTCTCTCGTGCATGTCTTTGACAACGATGAGTTCGGTGAGCTGATCGACAGGAGTTTCCTGGTTTTGCAGGAAGGTCGGGATGATGCCGGTCACCGCTGCGCCGTTTTCAAGAGCGGTTCTTGCTGTGACGCCCATCAAGCCCGTGCCGCCGCCTCCGAAGACAAGCTGCATCTGACGGCGCGCGATTTCCCGCGCCGTTGCACGGGCGGCTTCGGTGAATTGGGAGGAAAGTCCCGGACGGGACCCGCAGAAAACACAGACTTTAAGCGGCATGGCTGTATAGGCTCACTGGGAAATGCGTGGGATTGTAGCGGCGCTTTGTTGCAGACTGATGGCGAAGCGCTCGAGGGCTTTTGAGCCGCGGTGCAGGCCGCCGAATCTGTCGTTCGCGCAGCCGCCTGCATGGCTGCCGGCAGTTCATTTTTCTGACAAAGCCGGCCATGAAGAGCGTGTAGAGGTGGACCGCGGAAAACGCCGACGGATCACAGCTGCGTCTACAATCGTTGACAATACGCGCATGTCAACCTTTCAAGCCGCAGGAGGACGCATGACCCAATCTTCCGCTCGCATGGAAAAGGTGAAGTGGAGCATTTCGGTTCCTCTGGATTTTGATGAATCTGTCCGCCTTTATCTTGCCTCTCAAGGCGGAGGAAAAGGTTCACTTTCCTTGCTGGTCCAAAAAGCGGTTTTCCGCTGCATCTTGTCTTCGCTTTCACGAGAGGCGAAGGAAAAGGTGCGGGCATCCGGGCTCTCGCAGAGTGAACTTGACGAGATCATTGCAGATGGGCTTGCCTGGGCGAAGGATCACCCGAGATGAGGGTCGTTTTTGATGCAGGAATCGTGGCTGACGATGTTGCGGTCAGCAAGATAGTCGTCATGCAAACGCTTGAGATGCTGCATGTTGGAGGGCGAGAAGAAAGGATCGGCTCTGGGCTGGAACGGCAGACCATTCACAACAACGAGTTGGTGAAGAAAAACGCGTATGGCGGTGGTCAAATCCATTCCTAAACGATTGCATACGGCCTGAGCGTCATCTCGAAGTTTCTGATCAACTCGAAGTTGAATATTTGCCGTGGTCATACTCATTCCTTGCTGTTTGCATGATTTCAGCAAGATTTTAGTTATGTTTCTGCATACAAGTGAAGCGGCAGAATGAAATCCCGCCAGTCGATTGTGCTGGCGGCAAAACTGGAATGCAGCGTTTCCTTGAGGAACAGATCCTGATCGCTGTAAGTGAATATCAACAATATCGCCAAGAGTGCCGAACAACATGGGAATATCAAGATGACAACCGAATTGACGCTTCAGGAAGCAATTGCCCGGGAATTTCCAGAAGTGCAGGAAAAGATTCGTCAGGAAGCCCGCCGCCTGCGTGCCGAATATGCCATCGCGCAGATTCGCAAGGATTGTGAAATCTCTCAGACGAAGCTTGCAGGGCCGCTTGGTCGTCTTTCCGTGCACTGTTCCCAAAGTAGTACACGCAGGCGGGGGTCCTAACTTTTAACGCTCAAGCGGTTCATCGAAGATCTTGCGGAAAGGTTGATGCAGCTCTTCGCGGAAGATGAGAGCGTTCCGGGGGAGGAGTGGTGGACAATGTTTGAAGATCATAATCTGGCAGATTACGTTCTGGCAGATTATGATCTGGCAGAATATAATCTTCAAACGTAAAATCGGAGTCACAAAACAGCCGGTACGGGAGTGGGAGATGGGCGACACAGATTTCTATGGCCGCGTCGGCGAGCTTGAATCCCTGCAGGATGCGTATGAGAGCAGAACCGCCGAGATGGCAATCATTTATGGCCGCCGGCGCATTGGAAAAACGGCGCTCATCCAGAAGTTCTGCGAAGGCAAGCCTGCTTTTATCTACACAGCGAAAGCCTGGAAGGATCCTTATCAATTGGACCGGTTTTCCCAGGCGGTGGGAGCATTTTGTGGAAATCCGCAAATGCGCTTCACAGAGTGGACTTCGGCGCTCAGGGCCCTGGCGGCGCACCCGTCGCCGTCGCGCAAGGTGATTGTCATCGACGAGTTCCAGCACATCGCCGCGGAGCGCCCGAGCATACTCTCCGAGCTGCAGGTGCTTTGGGACGAGGAGCTGTCGTGGGAGAACATTCTGCTGGTACTTTGCGGCAGCGCCGTGCCCTTTATTGCCAAGGAGGTTTTGGGAGAAAAGAATCCGCTTTTCGGGCGGGCGAGAACCATTATGAAGGTCCGGCCGCTGCCTTTTCAGACGGTCGCCGATTTCGTGCCTGCCTACTGTGCCAACGACGTTTTTCGCGGCTACGCCGTGCTGGGCGGCATCCCTTATTTCTGGCAGGGCATGGATCCTGCGCGCTCCATGACGGAAAACCTCTCGGCCAACATTTTGAGGTCCAACGGTTTTCTCTACGACGAGGCTCAATCCGTTTTGAGGCAGGAGTTTCGGGAGCCCGCCACCTACAACGCCATTCTCCAGTCGATCGCCTTCGGGTCGACTTCAAGAAACGAAATTGCGCAGAAAAGCTTGGTTGACCCGCGCACGCTTTCGAAATACCTGTCTGTGCTGGAGGATTTGGATCTGATCGTCAAGGAATTTCCCGTCTTCTCCGGTCCGGTCGAGTTGGGAAACGCTTCCCGCGGGCTCTACCGCATTGCCGATCCGTACGTGAAATTCTGGTTCCGGTTTATCGCCAACAATCCCACGCTTATCATGACGCGGCAGCAGGCTCTTTCAGTATGGAATGAGACCGTGGAGCCGGGTTTTGCGGAATTTGCGGCTGAATCGTTTGAGCAGGTTTGTCGTCAATATTTGACGCGGCTGCGCTTTGCCGGGAAGCTGCCTTTCCCTGTCGCGAGTCTGGGACGATGGTGGAAAAACAGCACGGAGATTGACCTGGTGGGAGCCGATCACGAGCGACAGCATTGTCTTGCGGCTGAATGCAAGTATCGCAATCACAAGGTCGGAATCAAAGTGCTGCGCTCGCTTCAGGCCAAGTGTGACCAACTGCCTGTTGCAGGGGAAGCCGTCTTTCACTATTGGATTTTCTCCCGCATGGGCTTTGAAGACGGACTGCTTGATATGGCAGCGAGGGACCCGTATGTGCATCTTGTCGGGATGGATCAGCTGCTGGATTGACGAAATCGTTGCCGACAGACGGGTGCCTGCGCAGCAGCGGCAACGGGCGGAAAGCATCAGCGGCCGCGCTTTTGGCGTTTGGGCAGGTTTCTATTCATGGCAGGCAAGCCGGCAGTGGGACTTCTGCTAGTCACAAAAAAATCGACCGAATCTACTATAAAGGCCTAACTCCGACCCGCTAAAGTTGGTTTAACAAAAATGAGCTGCCGTCTTGCCGCGGGGGCGACATGACACTCTGCTCAATTGGAGTTGTTGCCAGGCAATATATGGTTTCGCCGACCTCCATCCGTCGTTGGGCGGCTTTAGCCAACGGGCTGAAAATAGAAATCACAAACCGCCTCGCTGCACTGAGCCTTTTTGCAGACCTTTTGCTCATAACGTTCCTCTTTGATGCTATGATTGTTATCAAATTTGATAACAACAAAAATCATGTTTTCAATCCGTTATTACTCCGACAAGGTTTTTGAAGAGATTCGGCTTTGGCCGCCAGGAATTGCCGCAAGTTATGCCCGCATCACTGAGGTGATGATCGAACAAGGACCGAATCTTGGTTTGCCATACACCCAGGCTATGGGAGATGGCTTGTTTGAAATACGAGCGCGAGGCAAAGAAGGCATCGGAAGAGCGTTTTTTTGCACGCTTGTAGGCCAAAAAGTTGTGGTGTTGCATAGCTTCATCAAAAAAACTCAAAAAACCCCTGTGAAAGAACTTCGTATCGCGAGAACGAGACTTAAGGAGGTGAAGGACAATGCTCAAGCTCTCTGAAAAAACACACGAGCAGCTTATTGACGGTTGGAAGAAAAATCCTGAATTCAACCAGGCGTATGCAGATTTAGCTGATGAATTTGCCGTTCTTAAAGAAGCCATAGCAGCACGCAAAGCCGAGAAACTGTCCCAGACTGAAGTAGCGGCCCGTATGGGGTTGCCGCGCAGCGTTGTGTGTAGGCTTGAAAACGGACTTATTGCAGGCAAGATGCCCACGCTTTCCATGTTGCGTCGGTATGCCAAGGCACTTGGAAAAAGAGTCGAAATTCGATTGGTTTGACACGCGGCAAACTCCTGGTCAAGCCGCTTTCCTGAATCCGGGTGCATTGGACTGCCCGCGGGGAAGCGGTTTGTTTTGCCTTAAAAGAATTATGGCAACCACGCAAATCACCGTAACCGTTGACAGCACCTTGAAAGAGGAGGCGGACCGGATTTTCGCCGCCATCGGGATGACGACCACCGAGGCCATCCGCATCTTCCTGCGTCAGGCTGTCATCAAGCAGGGTCTGCCGTTTGCCGTAGCCTGCGATGATGTGGATCACTTGCCCGAGTAAGAGCTCTCCGAAGAAGGCTGCCGCAATCCGGGCTGTGCGCTCGAAGAAGATGCCGGGCACTTCTCCAAAGCCTATGCGCGATTGAAAAAGTTCCATGAGAAATTTGCCCGGGAACACAACATCGAGGTGCGGTGATTGTTGCGCGGTGCCGCGCAAGGAAGACGGGCGCGGCCCAAAGGCTTTAAACGGCTGCGTTGCTGGTGAAAAGGCTGCCCAATATCCGGACCGGGCTTTGCTGCCGGTCTCATGTTCGGCGGCGGACGGCACGGAAACGCCTGTCAAAAGTCTTTGAACCTGCTGCATCCGCCCTTGTTTCGTGAAGAAGACCCAACAGACGTCTTTAAAGACCGGGGCTGCCAATGCTGGTGTGAGGTTGTTGAACCATGAGCAAAGCAATCAAGAGTTTCGAAGACACTTTGGCTGGGCAAATGCAGGATCCTGTGTTTCGGGAAGGGTTTTTACAGGCGCAGGCTGAG
>CALXOY010000044.1 GCA_944390145.1 uncultured Duodenibacillus sp. | reverse complement strand
GCCTTGAACGGAGTCTTCATGTCGTACTCGTTCACTGAAAAGAAGCGTATTCGGAAGAGTTTTGCCACACGTCCGAGCGTCCTTGAAGTGCCCTCCTTGCTGGAAACGCAGCTTCGCAGCTACGAAGAGTTCCTGCAGGCCGATGTCAAGCCCGAAAGCCGTAAAAACGTTGGCTTGCAGTCGGCATTCACTTCTATTTTCCCGATCACCAGCCACAATGGCTACGCCCGTCTGAAGTTCATCAGCTACCGGCTTGAGAAGCCGGAATTCGACGTGGCTGAGTGCCAGCTGCGCGGGCTCACCTATGCCTCCGCGCTGCGCGCCAAAATCCAACTTGAAATCTTTGACCGCGATGCCGCCAAGCCCGGCACGGTTAAGGAAATCCGTGAAAACGAAGTCTACATGGGCGAAATCCCGCTCATGACCGAAAAGGCTTCCTTTATTGTGAACGGCTCCGAACGCGTGATCGTGAGCCAGCTGCACCGCTCGCCCGGCATCTTCTTTGAGCATGACAAGGGCAAGACCCACTCCTCGGGCAAGCTGCTGTTCAGCGCCCGTGTGATTCCCTACCGCGGCTCCTGGCTTGACTTCGAGTTCGACCCGAAGGACATCGTATACTTCCGCGTCGACCGCCGCCGCAAGATGCCCGCCACGATTCTCCTGAAGGCCATCGGCCTGACCCCCGAGGAGATTCTCGAGCGCTTCTATGACTTTGATACGTTCCGTCTGACGCAGCGCTCGGCGAGCATGCAGTTTGCGCCGCAGCGCCTGCAGGGTGAGACGGCTCAGTTTGAAATCAAGGACAAGAACGGCGAAGTCATTGTCCCCAAGGATAAGCGCATCACCGCCCGTCATGTCCGCCTGATGGAGAAGGCCGGCATCAAGGAAGTCGCCGTTCCCGACGAATTCCTGATCGGCCGCGTGCTCGCCAAGGCCATCTACAACAAGGAAACCGGCGAGAAGATCGCCGACGCCAACGATGAAATCACGGCCGACACGCTTGTCGTGCTCCGTGAGCTGCACGTGCGCACGATTCAGACGCTCTTTACCAATGAGCTTGACCGCGGTCCCTATATCTCCGACACGCTGCGCATTGACGACGTGCCCGACACGATGTCCGCGCGCATCGCGATCTACCGCATGATGCGTCCGGGCGAGCCGCCCACGGAAGACGCCGTGCAGGGGCTCTTCAATCGCCTCTTCTTTGATCCAGATGCCTATGAGCTCTCCCGCGTCGGCCGCATGAAGGTGAACGCCCGCTTTGGCCGTCCGTCGCCTGAAGGTGCGATGACGCTCACCAACGAGGACATCATCGACACGATGCAGGTGCTCGTTGCGCTCAGAAACGGCGCCGACAGCGTGGTGCTCACCGACGCCGAAGGCAACAAGCGCACCGTGGAAATCCACGGCGTCGACGATATCGACCACCTGGGCAACCGCCGCGTGCGCTGCGTGGGTGAACTGACCGAAAACCAGTTCCGTTCGGGCTTGGTGCGTGTGGAGCGCGCCGTGCGCGAACGCCTTGGCTCGGCCGAAAGCGACGGCCTGACGCCGCAGGATCTGATCAACTCCAAGCCGATTTCGGCCGCCATCCGTGAGTTCTTCGGCTCCTCGCAGCTGTCGCAGTTCATGGACCAGACCAACCCCTTGTCGGAAATCACGCACAAGCGCCGTATTTCCGCTCTGGGCCCGGGCGGCCTCACCCGCGAGCGTGCGGGCTTCGAGGTGCGCGACGTGCACGCCACCCACTATGGCCGCGTCTGCCCGATTGAAACGCCTGAAGGTCCGAACATCGGTCTGATCAATTCGCTCGCCCTGTACGCACGCTTAAATGACTACGGCTTCCTCGAGACGCCGTACCGCAAGGTTGAAAACGGCGTTGCCTTAAAGGGCAAGGAAAACATTCACTATCTGTCGGCCATCGAAGAGGGCAACTACGTGATCGCCCAGGCAAACGCCGAGATGGACGAAGACGGCCGCCTGATCGGCGAACTCGTGAGCGCCCGTGAAAACGGTGAATTCATAATGGCCTCCCCCGACCGCATCCAGTACATGGACGTGGCTCCGGCGCAGATCGTGTCGGTGGCGGCTTCGCTCATTCCGTTCCTGGAACACGACGATGCCAACCGCGCTCTGATGGGTTCGAACATGCAGCGCCAGGGCGTGCCCTGCCTGCGTCCGGAAAAGCCCGTTGTGGGCACCGGCGTGGAACGCACCGTTGCCGTTGACTCTAAGGCGACCGTGCAGGCCAAGCGCGGCGGCATGATCGAGTACGTCGACGCCAACCGCATCGTGGTGCGCGTCAACGACGAGGAAAGCGTTGCGGGCGAAGTGGGCGTGGACATCTACACGCTGCAGAAGTTCACCCGCTCCAACGGCTCGACCACGCTCAACCAGCGCCCGATCGTGAAAAAGGGCGACGTGATTGCCGCCGGCGACGTTCTCGCCGACGGCGCCTCCACCGACATGGGCGAACTCGCGCTTGGCCAGAACATGCTGATCGCGTTCATGCCGTGGAACGGCTACAACTACGAAGCCTCGGTTTTGAACTCGGAACGCGTCGTCGCCGA
>CALXOY010000043.1 GCA_944390145.1 uncultured Duodenibacillus sp. | reverse complement strand
CACCGAGCACGCGAAACGAGATCGGCCAGAGCACTTCGTCGGCGCGCACGGTCTGCGTGGCAAGGCCCTTGACGGTCACCACGCGGTCACGGGAAACAAAGGCGTCAATGCCCCCGGCAATCTGACTGCCGAGCAGCCCCATGCCGCCCGCAATGCCGGCAGCAACAATCACGCTCGAGACAATGCTTCTGGTCTCCATAGTTCACCTCGTTTACATTGCGCACGGCCCGCTAGACGTCAACCTCAACGTCGTCGCCGTGCATTTCCATCCAGCTTCTGCGGCCCGTCGCCTCCCCCTTGCCCATCAACAGGCTCATGACGGCGTCGGTCTGCGCCTTTTCGATGCCGCCGAGCGTCACCGGCAGCAGGCGCCGTGTGTCGGGGTGAAACGCGGCCTCGGCAAGCTGCTTTTCGCTCATCTCCCCCAGGCCCTTGAAGCGGGAGATGCTGAGCTTTTCAAGCGGAATGCCTTCCTTTTCGAGTTTACTCAAGGTGCGCTTGAGTTCGCGGTCATCGCCGCAGTAAATTTTCTTTTCCGGTTTTTTCCCCTGCTTGGGCACGTCGACGCGAAAAAGCGGGGGCTGCGCGATGTAGACGTGACCCTCTGCAATGAGCTTCGGAAAGTGCCGGTAAAAGAGCGTCAAAAGAAGCACCTGGATGTGGCTGCCGTCGACGTCGGCATCGGCGAGAATGCAGACCTTGCCGTAGCGCAGCCCCGACAGATCGGTGTCATCGTCGATTTTGTGCGGATCCACGCCCACGGCCACGGCGATGTCATGGATCACCTGGCTTGCGAAGATGCGGTCGCTGTCGACCTCCCAGGTGTTGAGCACCTTGCCGCGCAGCGGCAGGATCGCCTGATGCTCCTTGTCGCGGCCCTGCTTGGCGGTGCCGCCGGCGCTGTCGCCCTCGACAAGGAAAATTTCGTTGCGGGATATGTCCGTGGATTCGCAGTCGGTGAGCTTTCCGGGCAGCACCGCAACGCTCGAGGACTTCTTCTTTTCGACCTTCTGCGCGCGCCTCTGACGAGCCTGCGCCTGACGGATCACGAGTTCGGCAAGCTTCTTGCCCTCTTCAATATGGTCGTTGAGCCAGTACTCAAACTGCGGGCGCACGAAGCCGCTCACAAGCTTCATGGCGTCGCGGCTGGTGAGCTTTTCCTTGGTCTGTCCCTGAAACTGCGGGTCGAGCACCTTGGCCGAGAGCACGAAGCTCGCGCGGCTTGCCACGTCGTCGGTGAGGAGCTTTACGCCCTTGGCCATCAGCCCGTGCGCGTCCATGAAGGACTTGAGCGCCAGAAAGAGCCCCTCGCGCAGTCCGGCTTCATGGGTGCCGCCCGCAGGCGTCGGAATCAGGTTGACGTAGCTTTCACGCACCGGCGTTCCGGCTTCGCTCCAGCACACCACCCAGTGCGCGCCCTCGTCCTTGGCAAAGGTCTCGTCGTTTTCCTGCGCCCAGCCCTCGGCCTCAAAGGGCTCGAACAAAAGCGGCTCGGTGAATTCAGCAAGCAGGTATTCGCGCAGTCCCCCGTCGTAGCGCCAGCTCGTGTCCTGGCCGGTCTTTTCATTGATGTAGCGCACGGTGCAGCGCGGCAGCAGCACCGCCTTGCTCTGCAAAAGCGCAATGAGCTGCTGCTCGGGAATCACGGGCGAGTCGAAGTACTTGGGGTCCGGCAGGCACTGCACGCGCGTTCCTGTAAAGCGCTTTCCCCGCGTCGAGGGCTGCTCGGTGAGGGGTTCGCTCACAAAGCCGTCGGCAAAGCCGATGTCGTACTGCTTGCCGTCCCTCCAGACCGTGACGTGCAGCTTCAGGCTCAGGGCGTTTGTCACCGAAACGCCCACGCCGTGCAGGCCGCCCGAGAAGCTGTAGGCGCCGCCCGAGGCCTTGTCGAACTTGCCGCCCGCGTGCAGCTGCGTAAAAACAAGCTCCACGGTGGGAATGCCCTCGGTGGGGTGAATGCCCACCGGAATGCCGCGGCCGTTGTCCTCGACGGCAACGCTGCCGTCGGCGCACATGGTGAGCGTGATCGTGTCGCCGAAGCCCCCGAGCACCTCGTCGCTGGCGTTGTCGAGCACCTCCTGCACGATGTGCAGCGGATTGTCCGTGAGCGTGTACATGCCGGGACGGCTTTTCACAGGCTCAAGGCCTTTGAGAACACGAATGGAATCTTCCTGATAGTCGGAGGGGCGCTTGCGAACGGTCATTTCTCGAAATCAGGCTCCCAGCGGGGAGCATACGGTGATGAAAAGAGCGCCCGTCAAAAGACGGGCGCAAAAACATGAAAACACGCTAGGGATTTTACTTGTCTTTTGCTGCGGCAGGCAGCTCCGACGTGACGGCTCCGTCCGTTTCGACGCCCTCTTCGGGCGTTCCGTCCTGCGCCG
This sequence comes from uncultured Duodenibacillus sp., assembly GCA_944390145.1. Taxonomy (GTDB): domain Bacteria; phylum Pseudomonadota; class Gammaproteobacteria; order Burkholderiales; family Burkholderiaceae_F; genus Duodenibacillus. Next base: position 12,607 of record CALXOY010000043.1, on the reverse strand, counting down.
GCGCACTCCTGGCGATTTCCGAAAGGCGTCTGACCGGATGCTTGAGCCACATCCGCACCATGGCGATGCTTGCCGACAGCAGCACGGGGCCGAGCACGACGCCGAGCATGCCGAAGCTCATGATGCCGCCCAGAACGCCGAGAAACACGAGCGCAAGCGGCAGCGCCGTTCCGCGGCTGATCAAAATGGGCTTGATGAAATTGTCCACCGAACTTACGGCAAGCGTTCCCCACAGCACCATGAACACGGCCCAGCCCATCTGGTCGGTGGCGGCAAGCCAGATGGCCACCGAACCCCACACCAGGGGCGGCCCCACGGGAACCACCGAGAGCACGCACACGGCAAAGCTCAGCATGACGACGCCCGGAACGCCGGCGATGATGAAGCCGACGCCAGCCACCACGCCCTGCCCGAAGGCGGTGCCGAGCACGCCGAAGACGACCGAACGCGTGGTGTTGATGAGAATGCCCGTGTATTCCTCGGCAAGGTCTCCGGAAATGCGCTTTAAAAAGATGCTCACGCGCCGAGCGAGCGCCTCGCCGTCGCGGTAGAAGAAAAAGACGATGAAGGCAACAAGCGCCATCTGAAAGAGCCCGTTGCCGATGCCAAGCGAAGCGCTCAGAATCCACTTTGTCACCGGGTCGATCGCCTTCTGCACGAAGTCTCGAAGCGCAGCCGGGTCAAAGCCGAGATGGAAGACCTCGTTCAACCGCGGCCCCACATAGGGGATGGCGGCAATCCAGTCGGGCAGCTGCATGCCCGAGGCGATCCAGTCCTTGACCAATTGAATCAACTGCGGAATCTGGTGGGCCATGACTCCGGTGATGATCGACAGCGGCACCAGCACCGTGACGACCACCACAAAGACCATGAGCGCGGCCGCCGCCGTCGGGCGGTTGCCGAAGCTTGTGAGCGCCCTGCGGTACATCGGCCAGCTCACCACGGCCAGAATCGCCGCGAGGATGATGGCCGTCATGAAGGGCTGGATCACAAAATAACAGCCGATCAGAATCAGTGCGCCGAAGGCAAGGCGGATCCAGAGATCAACGCTGTCTCGAAAGTTGAACATGCTTCTCGCTTGTGTTTTGGAGGAAAAATCTGACATCGCCCCGTGCATGCTACCAAAGTTTGCCTTTTCGGCGTGCTGTCTTGGTAGAATTGCCACCCGCGCACAGACGGCGGCTTCGCCCCGGTCTGCGGCGCAGCGTGCATCGCTGTAGTTCAACTGGATAGAACAAGCCCCTCCTAAGGGTTAGATCTGGGTTCGAGTCCCGGCAGCGGTGCCAGTTCTGAAAGCCGGACGGTTTTGCAGCCGTTCGGTTTTTTGTTGGCGCCCGCCCGACAACGAAAGGACGGCTTCGTCAGCCGGCCAGCAGCACTTCACCTGGAGGCTCTCTTTTGAGCAGCCGCGAAAAAGTCCGCACGGCTGCGTTTGCCGCATCAATTCACAGTAAGATGCGCTCATGGACAAAAAGCCCGATAAACCGGAAGCGCCGGACCCTGGGAAGGCTGAAAAGGCTGAAAAGGCCGGGAAGCCGGAAAAGCCTCAAAGGCCCGTACAACTTTCCTTTTTCTTCTACGAGCCGCTCAAGGAGCGGCCCAAGGGCACGATTTACTTTGACAACAGCACCAAGGGCTCGACGAAATTCAAGTGGCTGCGGCACAACACCTACCGGGCCGAGGTGATCTACAACGGCGTCAAATACCGCAAGCGCTCGGTCGAGCGGGCCGACTGCGAACGCTTTCTCGAAGAGATGGCCGACAAATACGACAAAGGACTGCTGGAGTGAAAAAAAATTCCGGCCCCCTCACAGAAGCCGGAAGTCTGCAGACCGCTCAAAACGCCTTCAACGGAAGAAGGCGCTTACAGCCGGAGTTATTCGTCGTTTTGCTCGCGCTCGGCACGCGAGGCGCGGCGGCGTTCGAATTCCTTCAGCCAGCGCTTGCGCAGGCGGATGCTCTTGGGCGTGATTTCCACGAGTTCGTCGTCGTTGATGAATTCCACGGCGCTTTCAAGCGTGAGCCGCACGGGCGGAACCAGACGGATGGCTTCGTCGGTGCCGGAGGCACGGATGTTGGTGAGCTGCTTGCAGCGGATCGGGTTGACGACGATGTCGTTTTCGCGCGAGTGCTCGCCGATGATCATGCCCTCATAAAGGGGGTCGCCCGGGCTCACAAAGAGGCGTCCGCGCTCCTGAATCTTCCAGAGCGCATAGGCCACGGCCGCGCCGTCGTCCTGGCTGATGATGGCGCCCGAGTGGCGCTCGCCCACATCGCCCTGCTTGATCGGGCCGTAGTCGTCAAAGACGTGGCTCATGATGCCGGTGCCGCGGCACATCGTCATGAAGAGCGACTGGAAGCCGATCAGGCCGCGAGCCGGAATGCGGTACTCCAGACGCACGCGCCCCTTGCCGTCGGGCTGCATGTCGGTGAGGTCGCCCTTGCGGCGGCCGAGCTCCTCCATCACGGCGCCCTGGTGATCCTCCTCGACGTCGACCGTGAGCAGTTCATAGGGCTCGAGCTTTTCGCCGTTGACTTCCTTGATCAGCACGCGCGGACGGCCGACGGCAAGCTCATAGCCCTCGCGGCGCATGTTTTCCAGCAGAATCGTCAGATGCAGTTCGCCGCGGCCGCACACCTCCCAGCAGGTTTCGTCGGCGGTCGGACGCAGGCGCATGGCCACATTGCTCTTTAATTCGCGCTCCAGACGCTCGCGCAGCTGGCGGCTCGTCACAAACTTGCCTTCGCGGCCGGCAAGCGGCGACGTGTTCACCATGAAGTTCATGGTGAGCGTCGGCTCGTCAACCGAAAGCATCGGCAGCGCCTCGGGGGCGGCCGGATCGGTGATCGTGGTGCCGATGTTGAGATCCTCGATGCCGTTCACAAGAACGATGTCGCCGGCCTGGGCGTCCTCGACGATCTTCTTGTCAAGCCCTTCGAACTGCATGATCTGGTTGATCTTGGCGGGCTTGGGCGTGTCGTCGGGACCGTTCATGATCACGACGCTCTGGCCGGCCTTGATCCTGCCGCGGTGCACGCGGCCGATGCCGATCTTGCCCACGTAGCTTGAGTAGTCGCGCGAGCAGATCTGCAGCATCAAGGGGGCGTCGGCGTTGTCTTCACGCACCGGCACGTACTTGATCACCGCGTCGAAGATGGCGCGCATGTTGCCGATCTTCTTCAGTTCCTCAACGTCGTCGGTGAGGCCCGCGTAGCCGTTTAGGGCGGAGGCGTAGATCACCGGGAAGTCGAGCTGGTCCTCGGTGGCGCCGAGCTTGTCAAAGAGGTCGAACGTGGCGTTCACCACCCAGTCGGGACGGGCGCCCGGACGGTCGATCTTATTGACCACCACAATGGGCTTGAGGCCTGCGGCCAGGGCCTTGCGGGTGACAAAGCGCGTCTGGGGCATCGGGCCCTCGACGGCGTCGACCAGAAGCAGCACGCCGTCGACCATGGAGAGCACGCGCTCGACCTCGCCGCCGAAGTCGGCATGCCCCGGGGTGTCGATGATGTTGATGTGGATGCCTTCGTACTCCACAGCGCAGTTCTTGGCGAGAATCGTGATGCCGCGTTCCTTTTCGATCGCGTTGCTGTCCATCACGCGTTCATCGACCTGCTGGTTGCTGCGAAACGTCCCTGCACACTGCAGCAGCTTGTCCACGAGCGTCGTCTTGCCGTGGTCAACGTGCGCAATGATGGCAATGTTGCGAATTGCTCTAGTCATTTTCCTTATTTCCCGCTCTTTTCGAGGTTTTCAGTTTGTTTCCAATCGAATCAGACGGTGCGGATGCAGCGTTCCTCTCGCATCCACCTTCACCGTACCCAATAGTTTTCCGTCCGCGCCGTAGGCTCTCAGAAGCTGCCCCCTGCGGGCGTCGTGCAGAGCCAGCCGCTGGCCGTTGCGCAGCCGCGCCGACTGCACGCCGTCAAGATGCACGCTCTCGAGGCTTTGCAGCAGAAAATCCGCCCCCTTCAAAAACGCGCGGCGCTGCTCGACGCTCAGGCTCTTGTCGTCGATCTGCGCAAAGGAGACCGCGTCGGCGATTTTAAGCGAGCCCACCTCCGTTCTGCGCAGACTCTGCAGATGGGCAAAGCATCTAAGTTTACGACCAATGTCGTCGGCAAGCACCCGGATGTAGGTTCCCTTGCTCACGCGCACGTCGAGTTTGGCCGTCTCGCCGTCGAAGTCGAGAAGCTTGAGCATGTGCACCGTCACTTTCCGCGGATGGCGCTCGACTTCAATGCCCTTGCGGGCGAGATCATACAAATTTCGTCCGTCGCGCTTGATGGCCGAGTACATCGGGGGAACCTGCTCGATCTCACCGGTGAATTCCGGCAGAAGCGCTTCAAGCGCTTCGCGCGACGGCCGCAGGCTCGAGGCTTCAAGCACCTCGCCCGTGCAGTCCATCGTGTCGGTGCGCTCGCCGAACTTCAAAACCGCTTCGTAGCGCTTGTCGGCGTGCAGAAGATCGGCCGAGTACTTGGTGGCGTTGCCGAAGGCAAGCGGCAGCAGCCCCGTGGCAAACGGGTCGAGCGTGCCGGTGTGTCCGGCCTTCTGCGCGTTGATGAGCCGCTTGGTGAGCTGCAGCGCCCAGTTCGAACTCATCTCCCCGGGCTTGTCAAGCAGCAGCACGCCGTCGACGGCGTCGCCTTTGTTTCCCATCAGCGTCCGTCCTTTGCGCCGGACGCATCGTCGTCATCAAGCGCTTCGCTGCTGCGGGTCGTGCGCATGGCCTCGTCGATGACGCGGTCCATGGCAAAGCCGCGCTCCACGCTCTTGTCGTGGACAAAGTGCAGCGTCGGAACCGTGTGAATGCGCAGCTTCTTGAAAATCTTGCTGCGCAGCATGCCGGCAGCGGCCGTGAGACCCGCCGTGCACTCTTCGGGATCGGTGCCGATCACCGTGAAGAACACGCGTGCATGCGCATAGTCGGGCGTGATTTCACAGCCGGTGATCGTCACGAGCCCCACGCGGGGGTCGCGGACCTCCAGCGGAATGAGTTCGGCCAGATCGCGTGCGATCTGCTCGGCGACACGCTGACCGCGGCCGGGCTTGGCTTTAGGCATAAAAAATCAGTCCTTTTTATATTCAGCCGCCGACGCCCGCCTCAGACAAGCAGACGCCGGCTTGCAAGTTGTGTCAATCCGGGGCGCGGCCGGCGGCCGGCCCCTTCCTTTTAGAGCGTGCGGGCGACTTCGATCACCTCGAAGATTTCGAGCTGGTCGTCGACCTTGATGTCGTCGTAGCCCTTCAGGCTCAGGCCGCATTCATTGCCCGCCTGCACCTCGCGCACATCGTCCTTGAAGTGCTTGAGGCTGGCGAGTTCGCCCGTCCAGATGACCACGTTGTCGCGCAGCAGACGGGCGCTGGCGTTGCGGCGCACCACGCCTTCGAGCACGCGGCAGCCGGCGATCAGGCCAACCTTCGGCACGCGGATCACCTGACGGATCTCAAGGAGACCGAGCGCGTTTTCCTTCTTCTCGGGCGCGAGCATGCCGCTCATGGCCGCACGCACCTCGTCGACGGCGTCGTAGATGATGTTGTAGTAGCGCACATCGACGCTTTCCTGCTCGGCAAGCTTGCGGGCCTGCTGATCGGCGCGCACGTTGAAGCCGATAATCACGGCCTTGGAGGCTGCAGCGAGGTTGACGTCGGTGTCGGTGATGCCGCCCACAGCGCTGTGCACAACCTGCACGCGCACCTCGTCGGTCGAAAGCTTGGTGAGGGCATGCACGAGCGCTTCGGTCGAACCCTGGACGTCGGCCTTGATGATCAAGGGCAGCGTCTTGGTTTCGCCCTGGGCGGCGTCGGCAAACATGTTCTCAAGCTTCTGGGCCTGCTGGCGGGCAAGCTTCACCTCGCGGTACTTGCCCTGGCGGAAGAGCGCCACTTCACGGGCCTTGCGTTCGTCGGGCACCACAAGCAGTTCGGCGCCGGCGGCGGGAACGTCCGAAAGACCCTGAATCTCGACCGGAATCGAGGGGCCGGCAGAAGTCACCTGGCTGCCCATTTCGTTGATCATGGCGCGCACGCGGCCGAAGCTCTGGCCGGCAAGCACGATGTCGCCCTTTTGCAGGAGACCCGACTGCACGAGAATCGTGGCAACAGGACCGCGGCCCTTGTCCAGACGGCTTTCGATCACCAGACCCCTCGCGGGTCCCTTGTCCGGAGCCTTCAGTTCCAGCATTTCGGCCTGCAGCAGCACGTTTTCCAGGAGTTCGTCAACGCCCTGGCCGGTTTTCGCGGACACCGGGCAGAACGGCACGTCGCCGCCGTACTCTTCGGGCAGCACGTCGTTTTGCACGAGTTCGCTCTTGACGCGCTCGATGTTGGCTTCGGGCTTGTCAATCTTGTTGATCGCCACCACGAGCGGCACGCCTGCGGCGCGCGCATGCGCAATAGCCTCCTTGGTCTGCGGCATGACGCCGTCGTCGGCCGCCACCACCAGAATCACGATGTCGGTGGCCTGGGCGCCGCGGGCGCGCATGGCCGTAAAGGCTTCGTGGCCCGGGGTGTCAAGGAAGGTGACGATGCCGCGGGGCGTGCGCACATGGTAGGCGCCGATGTGCTGCGTGATGCCGCCCGCTTCGCCTGCGGCCACCTTGGCGCGGCGGATGTAGTCCAAAAGCGAGGTCTTGCCGTGGTCGACGTGGCCCATGATGGTCACGACCGGCGGACGCGGCACTTCCGGATAGTGCTCGAGATGGCTTTCGAGCTCGCCGAGCAGCGACTCCGGATCGTCGGCCTTGGCGGCGATCGCCTTGTGGCCCATCTCCTCGACGATGATCATCGCCGTTTCCTGATCGAGCATCTGGTTGATCGTCACCATCTGGCCCATCTTCATGAGGGTCTTGATGACTTCGGTCGCCTTCACGCTCATCTTGTGGGCGAGATCGGCCACCGAAATGGTCTCGGGCACGGTCACTTCGCGCACCACCGGCTCAACGGGCTGCTGAACCTGGCGCTGCTCGTGCTTGCGGCCGCGGCCGCGGCTGTGCCAGCCTTCGTCCTCCTCGCTGTCGACGGCGCCGCGCATCTTCATGCCGCCGCGGCGTCCTCCGCGGTCCTCGTCACCCCAACGGTCCTTGCTGGAGCCCTTGCGGCCCTTGCCGGCGCTCTTGCCCTCGCCCGTCTTCTCGGACGTCTTTTCGGGCTTGTTGGCGGCAGACTTGGCGGGTTTGGCGGGCTTGGCGGCGGCAGCAGCGGGCTGCTTGGCCTCGGCCTGCTGCTTGGCCTCCTCGGCGCGGTCGTTCTTGTCGCCGCGGTCAACCTTGGCCTTCATCACGGTCTTGGGCTTGGAAAGCATCGCGCGGATGGCTTCAGCCTCGGCCTGCGCCTTACGGCGAGCCTCCTCGCGGCGGGCCGCCTGGGCGGCCTTCTCAGCGGCGGCCTTTTCCTCTTCAGCCTTCCTTGCAGCCTCTTCGGCAGCCTTCCTGGCTTCAAGCGCCTTCTTTTCCTCCTCGGCCCGGCGTTCCTTTTCGGCCTGCTCGGCCTGGCGCGCCTTTTCTTCGTCAGCACGGGCGGCAGCGGCGGCCTGTTCGGCGGCAAGCTTTTCGGCTGCGGCCTTCTCGGCGGCGGCCTTTTCCTCGGCAGCCTTGCGGGCAGCCTCTTCGGCGGCCTTGCGGGCGGCTTCCTCGGCTTCGCGCTGAGCCTTCAATTCGGCTTCACGGCGGGCCTTTTCGCGGTCCTCTTCTTCCTTTTGCTGCTTTTCGCGGGCCTGCTGGTCAAGCTGGGCCTTGGCCTGCGCCTCGATTTCCGCGCGCAAGGCTTCGGCGGCGCGGTTTTTCACAAAAACGCGGCGGCGGCGCACTTCCACTTCAATGGTGCGGGCGCCGCCCTGGCCGTCGTTCTGGCGGATCGTGCTCGTTTCACGGCGCGTCACGGTGATCTTGCGCGGCGCGGCGGCGCGCTCCTGGCGCATGCTCTCCAGAAGCTGGCGCTTGTCGGCGTCGCTGATCTCATCGTCGGCGGAGGCGACCTGCACGCCGGCAGCCTTGAGCTGAGACAAGAGCGTGTCGGCAGAAACCTTCAATTCCCGGGCAAATTCGTTAACTGTGTTGTTTGCCATGTGTCTAATCTCTCCTGCACCGTCCGTGCGCGGCCGCGAGGCTTTTCTCGAAAGCGGCGGGCCGCACCGGCGGCGTCTGCAATTGGTTTGACTTCTGCCTTTTACTCCTGCGTCCAGCGGGCGCGGGCCGCCATGATGAGCTTGCGAGCCTCTTCTTCGGAGACGCCGCCCTTTTCAACCAGCTCCTCGGTGTCGAGGTCGGCGAGATCATCGGCGGTCTTGATGCCTTCGCTCACCAGACGGCTTGCGAGGTCGTTGTCCATGCCTTCCAGCTCAAGCAGCGATGCATCGGCCTGGCGGATGTTTTCCTCGCGCTTTAAAGCACGGGCCAGCAGCACGCGGCGGGAGCGCTCGCGCAGATCGGCCACCGTGGCTTCGTCAAAGATGCCGAGCTCCACGATTTCCTGTTCGGGCACGTAGGCGAGCTCCTCGAGGCTGTAGATGCCGTCGTGCACGAGGGCGAGCGCATCGTCTTCGGACATGTCAAGTTCGGTCATGAATTCCTGGCAGGCCGCACGGTCCTCCTCCTCCTGCTTCTTTGAGGCTTCCTCGGCGGTCATGATGTTGATCTGCCAGCCGGTGAGTTCGCTTGCCAGACGCCCGTTCTGGCCGCCGCGGCCGATGGCGATCGCGAGGTTTTCCTCATCAACCGTCACGTCCATGCTGCGGGCCTCTTCGTCGGCAACCACCTTGGACACCTTGGCGGGCTTGAGCGCCTCAACGATGTACTGCACGGGGTTTTCATCCCAGCGCACGACGTCGATGCGCTCGCCGGCGAGTTCATTGGTGACGGCCGTCACGCGCGAGCCGCGGATGCCGATGCAGGTGCCGACCGGCTCCACGCGCTTGTCGTGGCTCATGACGGCCACCTTGGCGCGCGAGCCCGGATCGCGGGCAGCGGCCTTGATCTCGACCGTGCCCTCTTCAATCTCGGGCACTTCGAGCTCAAAGAGCTTCATTAAAAATTCACTGCAGGTGCGCGAAAGGATCACCTGCTTGCCCTTGTTCGTTTCGTCCACGCGCAGCACGTAGGCGCGCACGCGGTCGGAATTGCGCAGGTTTTCGCGCGGAATCATTTCGCTGCGCGGCAGACGGGCTTCCAGGCGGCCGACCTCGATGATTGCGCCCTCCTTGTCGGCGCGCTTGACCTGGCCGGAAACGATCTTTTCGTTGCGGGCGAGGAATTCGTTCAAAATCTGTTCGCGTTCGGCGTCGCGCAGGCGCTGCAGGATCACCTGCTTGGCGTCCTGGGCGAAGCGGCGGCCGGTCGTGTTGATGTTCTCGATGGGCTTTTCAATGTAGTCGCCCACCTGCAGGTCCGGGTAGTCGTCATGGATGTCGGAGAACATCTCCTCGCGGTCGGGCTGCTGAAGGCCCTGATCGTCGCTCACCACCACCCAGCGGCGGAAGGCGCTCCAGTCGCCCGTGTTCGGATCCACGCGCACGACGACGTCAGCATCCTCTCCGGGAAACTGAGCCTTCTTCACGGCGCTTGCCAACGCGATTTCGAGGACGCCGAAGACGGCGGATTTTTCAACGTTCTTTTCGCGTGCAAGGACGTCGACCATATCGAGCATTTCGCGGCTCATTGCTGTTTCCCCTTAAAGTCAAGTTCTGCAATCAGATTGGCGCGGTCGACATCGTTGATGCCGAACGAGATGTGCACCGGATCGGCCTTGGGCTTTGCCGTCTTGCCCGACTGACGGGCTTGGGCTGCCTGACTCGGCGTCCGTGCGATGTTGAGTTCTTCAAACGAAAAGGAAATCACCTCGGACCCCTCCTCACCCTCGACGCCGAGGATGATGCCGTCGAGCTTGCGGCGGCCAGCTTCGGGAAAGCCCTCGGCCTTGAGCGGCTCGTAGAGTTCGACGTGCGCGGGGCGGCCGATGAAGCGGCGCCATTCGGCGGCGCGCTTCAAGGGGCGCTCAACGCCGGGGCTGGACACCTCCAGCCGTTCGTAGTTGATGTCCTCGACCGTAAAGAGATGCGTGATCTGGTCGCTCACGATTTCACAATCGTCAACGCCCACGCCGCCCTCGGCGGCGCTGTCGATCGTCACGCGCATCAGCCCGCGGGGCAGGCGTTCGAAGTCGACGAACTCGTAGCCCAGGCCCTGAACCGTCTCTTCAACGATGCGGGTGATTTCAGCAGTTGATTTCTGCATGTATCCGTTGAAAGAAAAAATTCCAAAAAAAAAATGGGCGCAATGCCCATCCCTAATGCCCTTTCCAACAAGGGCGCCTGCAGCGCCTTTCGCGGCTTTGCAGACTATAGCGAGGGCCTTCAGAGGCGGGATTATCCCAAGCCCCGAAGGCGTGGCGCCGATTATACAGAAAAATCTTTCAAAATCAAGGATCTTTCCAAAATTTTGCGGCGGGCAAACGCCCGCTCAAAGCATTTCGCAGGCGTTTGCAAATCCCCGGACAAAGCCGCCTTAACGGCGGGAGCGGTTTTTGCCGCCCGAAGCCTTGCCAAAGCGTCCGCCCTTTTTAAAGGGGGCGGGAAGGCCTGCGTCGGAGCGGGCAAGCGCACGCCCGTAGGCGCCCTGCGCAGCGCCCAGGCTGCCGCTGGCGATGTAGTTGACAGTGCTCAGCATCGGATCGGGAATGCGCTCGGGACGGCGGCCGCCGTGCGAGCCCTGCCCCTTGTGCTGGGCGCCGCGCTTTTTGGCCTGCGTTTTTGCACCGGCGGGGGCCGCCGCGGCATTGAGCTGCGCCATCCAGGCCTGCACCCAGTCGGGCTTGAGCTCGCGCGTGGCGCCGCGCGCCAGATCCGCGGGCAGCCGCACCGCGCCGTAGCGCACGCGGATGAGGCGGCTCACGGTGAGGCCCACCGCTGCAAACATCCGGCGGACTTCGCGGTTGCGTCCCTCGCTGATGCGCACCAGGTACCAGCGGTTGAGGTTGTCGCCGCCTTTTTCCTCGAGCATCGAAAAGTGCGCCGGGCCGTCCTCAAGCTCCACGCCCGTGGTGAGTTGTTCCTTCGCCTCCTCGGTCATCTCGCCGGCGGCGCGCACCGCGTATTCACGCTCGATCTGATAGCGCGGATGCATCAGACGGTTGGCAAGTTCGCCGCTGGTGGTAAAGAGCAGCAGACCCTCGGTGTTGAAGTCCAGCCTGCCCACGGCAATCCAGCGGGCGCCGGAAATCTTCGGCAGATGCTCGAAAACGCTCGGGCGTCCCTGCGGGTCGCGCATGCTCACGATTTGGCCGGCGGGCTTGTGATAGACGAGAACGCGCGGGGTCTTGAGCTGCTTGCCCTGCGCCATGCGCTTGACGACGCGGCCGTTGAGCTTGACGATGTCGCCGGGCATCACGCGCTGGCCCAGATAGGCGGGGGCCGAGTTCACCGTGATGCGTCCCTCGACGATGAGCTGCTCCATGTCGCGGCGGCTGCCGAGGCCGAGGTCGGCGAGAACCTTGTGCAGCTTCTCGCTTTGCTTGACGAGTTCGTTTTTCTTGGCGGCCTTGCCCTGGGCAAGCACCTTGGGGTCAAAAAGCTGCGCCGAGCAAAAGCCCGCATCTATAGCAGGTGCATCCTCGGGAACCGGCATGTCGCCGGCGTCTCCGGTCTGGGCCTGAGCCCTTGCCTTTTTGCCTACTCGCGGCCCCTTTTTCTGCCAGCGGGACTTGCGCGCGGGGGCTGCCTCTGCGGGTTCAGCGGATTCGGCCGCCGCCGGCGCTTCTTCGACGGCCTCGGGGGCGGCGGGTTGAGCAGCTTCACCGGCTTCAGCAGCTTCAGCGGTTTGAAGAGCCTCCACAGCGTCGGCCGCGTCAGCCGCTGCCTTTTGGCGGGTGCGGCGGGGCTTGGCGGGCTTGGCAGCAACCTCGGGCGCAGCCTCTTCCACAACTTGAACGTCCGGCTGCGCGGCGGCCTGTGCAGACTCGGCGTCAGCCTTCTTGCGGCGGACGGTGCGGCGCACGGCGGGCTTTGGCGCTGCTTCTTCGCTTGCAGCAGCCGCAGCGTCAGGCGCCTGCGGCGCCTCCTGCTGCACGGCCTGGGCGGCTTTGCGCACCGTACGCGTGCGGCGTTTGGGCTTTTCCTCTCCGGCAGGCGCGGCCTGGGATTCAACTGCAGGTTCTGCGGCGGGCGCCTCATCAGACACAGTCTTCCTGGTTTTGCGCGTGCGCTTCACGGGGACAGCCTGCGCCGCCTCTTCGACCGGAACCTCCGCCTTCACGGTCCGGCGGCGCACAACGCGCTTTTTGGGCTCAGCCTGAACCTCAACCGCAGGTTCTTCCACAATTTCTTCTCGTTTTCTAGGCATAACTACTTCACTTCATCACCTGAAGAGCCTGCAGAGTCGGGGTTGCCGGCCGCCGATCTCCGTTCCTGCTCCTCATCGGAAAAATCCAGTTCAAATTCCTTGCTCTGCGGCATCTCGCCCGACAAGGGCGGCAAATCCGCCAGCGACTTCAGTCCCAGGTCATCGAGGAACTGCTGCGTGGTGGCAAAAAGCGCCGGACGCCCCGGCGACTCCCGTTGCCCGATGATTTCAATCCATCCTCTCTCCTGCAGCTGACGCACCACATTGGGGT
>CALXOY010000042.1 GCA_944390145.1 uncultured Duodenibacillus sp. | reverse complement strand
GCCGCTTCGGATGTGAAAGAGATACGCGGTGCGGTAGCTCTTGCCGCCTGCGGCGCGCAGATGCGGCAGAAAGTCGACCGGCATGTCGGGGGTGATTCTGAGCGGCAGGTCGCTTCTTAGGCTTGCCTCCACAGACTCGAGCGGCTGCGGGTTCATCGACAGCCACGTAAAGGCTTCGGCGGGCAGGTCAAGGCTTGCCGCGAGTTCAATGAGCTTGCGCTTTCGGTCGATTAAAAACACCGCGCAGGCGTCGGCTGCGGTGTATTGCATCAGGCGCGCGGCAAAGCCCTCGCACATTTCGTCAATGGAGTGCTGCTGCGAGACAAAGCTCGTCATCTCGTAGAGGTGCGAGAGGTTGCGGTTTTTCTCCTCAACGGCCTCGGTCTTTTCCTTCACCTTGCCCGCGAGGTTTTCCACCAGATCCTGCAGGCGTCCGGCCATGGCGTTGAAGTCCGAGGCAATCGCCTTGAATTCGGTCGATCCTTCCAGATGCAGGCGCGTATCGAGCTTTCCCTCGCGCACGGCCGAAAGCCCGGTGCGGACGTATTCGGTGGGCCGGATCACCCAGCGCATCAAAAAGTACATGATGCCAAAAAGGCTGCCGACGGCAAGCAGCATCAACAGCAGCTGCACCCCGGTCTGCACGCGGATCGCCCGGTCGCGGTTAAGGGCGATCTGGCGGTTCACCTCATCAATGCGGGAGATGAAGTGCTCAAGCGTTTCGGCGGCCACGGGCTTTGAGACCTGGCGCGCGGCCAGAAAGGCCGGCCCCATCGCAAGCTTCCATTCGCGCTCGGTCTCCTCGATCACGCGCCGCTCCTCGGTGCGGTCAATGAAAAAGCCGTCGTCCAAGTCCCGCGTGCGGATGCGGCCGAGCGACTCGTCGATTGCGCGGTACTGCGAGGAAAACTCCTCGCCCATAAACGAGCGGTCGGTGAAAAGGTTGAGCCGGTAGATGCGCGCGGGCAGCTGCCCCACCTCGTACTGGTAGGCGCTTGAATCCTGCGCCTGCTGGCCGAGGTACATCTCATAGCCGACGGCGCAGACAATGAAGGTCACCCAGAGCGCCGTCAGCGTCAATAGGCGCAGCGACAGTCTGTCGTAAAACCGGATGATGCGGCTGAGGTTCATGGCTTCAATTGCGTTGGGGCGCTGCAGACGATTGCTGCAGCAGGCCCAGAGAAAAGGGCGCCGCAGCCGTCAAACCACGAACGCCCCGGATCAGGCTTTATTCTGCCTTGGTTTTGTCGCTTTGCGCGGGCGCTTCGCCAGCAATCACCGCAAGGCTTTGCGGCTCAAAGCGGCAGGAAATGGGCTTGCCCTTACGGGCGCGGTGCGCAATGCACATGTGCCACTCGGCCGGCCGCAGGATCTTGCTGCGGTGTTCACCCGTGGTCTTCGTGGCGCCCAGCACTTCGAGGCTGTCGTGGTGGGCAAGCGCACAGGCAACGCTAAAGCCGCAGAAAAGATCAATCCCGCCCATGAGCGTGACGCCCTTGCCGCCGCCCGCAAGCGTGCGCAGTTCCTCCAGCGGAAAGACCAGAAGTCTGCCGTCCTGCGTCATGCAGGCTGCGTACTGCGCGGCTTCAGGCAGCACGACGGGCGCGCAGAGCCTTGCTTCGGCGCTCACGCTCATAAAGGCCTTGCCCGAGCGCACGCGGGCAACGAGATTCTTGATCGAACACGCGAGCCCGAAGCCGTCGGTGGTGTAGAGCATCACGCATGTCGTCTCGGGTCCGGCAACGTAGCCCACGACCTCCGTGCCCGACTCGAGTTCAATGAAGCTTGAAATCGGCAGGCCGTCGCCGCGCGCCGACGGCAGCTGCGAGACCGTGACGGAATAGGTGCGGCCGTTGCTGCCGCAGACAATGAGCGTATCGGTGCTGTCGCACTCGCACGACCAGTCGTAGGCGTCGCCCGGCTTGTAGCTCATGAGCTTTGGATCATGCCCCTGCCCCGTGCGGCAGCGCACGTATCCCTTCTGCGAAATCACGACCGTCACGGGCTCTGAAATCTGCACGGGACCGGAACTCGCCTTCTTTGCCTCTTCAATCGTCGTGCGGCGCGCGTCGCCGTAGGCCTTGGCCGCTTCACGGGTTTCTTTGGCGACAACGTTTTTGAGCGTTTTTTCGTCCGAGAGGATTTTTTCAAGCGTCTCGCGCTCGGCGTTGAGTTTCTTCATCTCCTCTTCGATTCGCTCAAACTCAAGCCGCGCCAACTGCCGCAGGCGCAGTTCCAGAATGTCCTCGGCCTGCTCTTCGGTGAGCGCAAACTCCTGCATCAGCACCGCCTTGGGATTTTCCTCAAAGCGCACGATTTCGATCACGCGGTCGAGGTTGTCGATCGCCTTCACGCGGCCTTCGAGGATGTGCAGGCGGGCGTTGACCTTGTTCAACCTTGCCTGCGTTCTGCGCCGCACGGTCGCAAGGCGCGCTTGAACCCACTCCGAGAGAATCTCCCGCAGCCCCTTTTGCGCGGGACGGCCGTCGTTGCCGATCATCACAAGATTCATCGGCGCATTGCACTCAAGGCTTGTTTCGCTCAAGAGCATTTGCACGAACGCTTCGCGGTCGATCTTGGAATTCTTGGGCTCAAAGACCAGGCGCACCTTGGTGTCCTTGTCGCACTCGTTGCGCACGCCGTCCAGCACGGACAGCATGGCGGCCTTGGCTGCGGCCTGTTCCGAAGAGATCGTCTTTTTGCCCGCCTTGGGCTTGGGGTTGGTGATTTCTTCAATCTGCGAGAGCACAAGCTCGGCGTTTGCCGCAGGCGGCAGCTCGTCGACCACCAGCTGCCACTGGCCGCGCTGCATTTCTTCAAAGTGGTAGCACGCGCGCACGCGCAAGCTCCCGCGTCCGGTAGCATAAGTCTGCCGGATCTCCGCGGGGCTCGAGATGATGCGGCCGCCGCCCGGATAGTCGGGCCCGGGCAGCACCGCAAGGATGTCGTCAAGCGTTGCCTGCGGGTTCTTTAAAAGCAGCAGCACCGCCTGCGCCACCTCATTTAAATTGTGCGAGGGAATCTCGGTTGCCATGCCCACGGCAATGCCGCTTGCGCCGTTGAGAAGGACGAAGGGCAGCTTTGCGGGCAGCTGCACGGGCTCTTTAAAGGAGCCGTCGTAGTTGGGCACGAATTCGACGTCCTCGCTGTCGAGCTCCGAGAGCACCAGCTCGGAAATCTTGGTGAGCCTTGCCTCCGTGTAGCGCATGGCCGCCGGCCCGTCGCCGTCGCGCGAGCCGAAGTTGCCTTCGCCGTCAACCAGCGGATAGCGGAGACTGAAGTCCTGCGCCATGCGCACCATGGCGTCGTAGGCGGCCTGATCGCCGTGCGGATGGTATTTGCCGAGCACGTCGCCCACCACGCGCGCGCACTTGACGGCCTTTGCGGGGGGATTCAGGCGCATGCGGTCCATCGCGTAGAGGATGCGCCGCTGCACGGGCTTCATGCCGTCGAAGATGTCGGGCAGTGCACGGCTTTTGACAACCGAAAGCGCGTATTCAAGATAGGCGCTTGCGGCATAGCGCGCAAGCGTCAGTTCACCGTTGACCTCTGCCGGTTCGTCATCGCACAAAATGGCGGGGATCCGTCCCTTGGCGGGCTTTGCCTCCGCAGCTTCCTCCGGCTCCTTGCTGTCAGCAGAAGGTTCGTCGCCGCTCTCCCCTGCCGCAGGCGCCTCTTCACTTGCTGCGGAAGAGTCAGCGGAAGCCTCTTCTGCGTGAGCTTCTGCCGCCGGCTCTTCTTGAGGCGCCGCGCTTTCCGCTGCGGGCACATCCGGCGTGCCGGCTGCGTCTTCTGCGGAGTCTTCGGGAGTGTCCAGGCCCGCAAAAAGGTCGGGCGTGAGATCCTGCTTGTTTTTCTTTGCCATCTTCGGGTGCGTTCACTTTTTCGGTAGGTTCTCGAGAAGGCGTCATTTTAACTGTCCGCATGAAGCTTCTCTATATAGGAAGGGCTTGCTTGCCCGCATGAGGATCATCGCTGGCGGCAGACGCTCGTACAGACTGAAAGGCGGGACGTTTGTTGCCGTTTCCTCTTGCTCAAAGAAACTTGACAGCGGATTTGGTGAAAATGGGAAGCTGCAGGGAAACTGGTGGTGCTGGTTGAGCCGGGCAATAGGCTCAGCAAGAGCGGTGCAGGCGCGTTGTCCGGCCTGTTTCTTCAGGCTGGTGCTGCGAAGTCATCGAGAATGGAATTGGTGTCCGCCAGGCACTCGCCTCGAGAAGGGGTGTTGACGGGCAGTTGTGAGAACTGCCTTTTTAAGGGTCTGTCAGTCGGCAACCCGGAGAAAAAACAGCAAAAAATAACGCCGTCCCTCACATCACCCAAGCGCGGCGGCTTGCATTTTGGGGCGGCGTCCTACGGTATGAGTCGGTATGCTCTAGTGTTGCCGCGTAACTTAGGAGCTCCTCCTTTGCCTCATACTTTCGTTTTCTGTACCGGTCACCGGCCCTGAACATCAGTCAAGCCAGACGGCCTTGCCGGAAGTCACTTTTTGAATACCACGGATCCGACCATGCTGCTCCCGGCGCGTTGGGATCATTGTACTTCTCCGGTTTCCCATTCCGTCAATCCCCGACGCCTCTTTGTTCGCAGATGGCAACATAAGTCCAACAGATTGGGTTCTACACCAATTCATAACGAAGGGACACAAGCTGTCCTGCATTTTGCAACGCAGTCAGTCGTTGGAGGCCTCTTTGTCTTCCGAAGCCGCAAGCATCGAAGCTTGTGCGGCACCGGCCTGCTGCGGGGCTTCAAGCGACTCCACGCCCTTTAACTTGCGCTGCATGACGCTTGTGCGGGTGCGCATCGCAGACACTGCGCTTTTGACGGAATCAATGCGCTTTTCCATGCTGCCCACGCTGTCGGCAAAGCGGGCGAACTCACTTTTGACTTCCGCCAGAAGCCGCCAGACCTCCGCGCTTTTCTGCTCAATGGCAAGCGTGCGAAAGCCCATCTGCAGGCTGTTTAAGAAGGCGGCAAGCACCGTGGGCCCGACAATGACCACATGGCTTTGCCTCTGCACACGCTCGGCCAGCCCCTCGATTCTGAGCACCTCGCTCCAGAGGCTTTCCGCGGGCAGGTACATCACGGCAAATTCCGTCGTATACGGGGGCTCAATATACTTGTCGTGGATTTTCTCGGCTTCGGCCAGAATGCGCGCTTGAAGCGCCTTGCGCGAGGCGGCCTCCCCTTCGGGATCGGCGGCTTCCGAGGCGGCAATGAGCCGCTGGTAGTCCTCCAGCGGAAACTTCGCGTCAATCGGCAGCAGCACACGCTCGTCGGGGTGCGAGCCCGGCAGCCGGACGGCAAACTCCACCCGCTCGCGCGAGCCCGGGCGGGTTGCAACATTGGACACGTACTGCTCGGGCGTCAAAAGATCCGAGAGAATCATCCCGAGCTGCACTTCGCCAAACGTGCCGCGGGTTTTGACATTCACAAGCACACGCCGCAGGCCGTCGACGTTTTGCGCCATCTCGCGCATTTCACCGAGTCCCCGGTGCACCTCCAGCAGCTGGCTTTCCACGGTTTTGAAGGATTGCGTCAGACGCGTCTCAAGCGTCGTGGAGAGCTTTTCATCGACGGTGCTGCGCATTGCTTCGAGCGCCTTGCCATTGGCTTCACGGATCGCTTCAAGCTCGGCGTTGAGCGCCGTGCGCATGCCGGTCATGGCCGCACTCACCGTTTCGTTCATGCGCGCCAGACGCTCCTCTTGCGCCTTGCTGCCGGAGTTGATGAGCCCCAGAAAGTTCACAAAGTGGTTGCTTTGCGTGGTCTTCAAGTCGCTGTCGGCGGCCGCCATCTGCCGCGAGAGCGCCTCCATGCGCTCGATCATGCTTTGCGCGGCCTGTCCGGACAACGCCTGCAGGGTGCGTGAGCCGGAATCAAGCTCGTGCTTTAAGCCCGCAAGCTTTGCCGCAAGAAGAAAAACGGCGCCTGCAAGGACTACTGCAAGCAAAAGCAATGCCGCAAGGACAACCGATAGGTTTTGGGTGAGAAACGTTGAAAGCTGCTGCACGAGAATTCGTCCCAAAGATCACGCAAAAAACTGCGGCAAGCTTAGCAACGATTTTCATCCGGGAAATGGTTCAGCGTCCGGAAGGAAAGCGCCCGCTGCCTTTCAATTGTCCGGCAATGCCGGCAGTTCTTCCCAAACTCGCCCCACGCGGACGTAAGGGACGCGCCCGCCTGCGAGCTCTGATAAACTGAGGGTACGGTCTTTGGGCACACTCTCGGTGTTTGCCAGCTCGTCGGTTGCAGCGGCCGCAACCCCATCGACGTAAGAAACCCCTCCCTCCGACAGGTTCACACCACCGGGAGGGTTTTCCATTTCTCGAATATCTATCCCGTCAATTGTGTGCACCACAGCTCGGTCGTTGCGGTTTTCCACAATGTCTTTGACGAGCAGCTGCACTCTCCACAGTTTCCCATCAAACTCAACTGGCGCTACGAAGTGATGGACGCCCTGTACCTTTGGGTTCCGGTGCTGAACATCTACATGGCTTTCGAACAGCATTGATCCTTTAGCGATTTGAGCCGCCTTCTGCATCGCCGCCCAGGATTTCGTTTCGGCGGCAAAGTTTTCGGATCCATGCTTCGGCATCCTGTGCAACGCGTGCAGCGTCACGCTCTCGGCCGCCAGCACAACACTTCAGGATCTCGAAAAGTTCCGTCTTTTTGCCAGCGGTCTCATCGAACATACAGCCGTCGTCAAGGCCTGTCATGCAAATGTTCTTCAGCCTGGCCGGCAGTTTGCGGTCGCTGCCGTATTGCGATTCCCGGTTGCGGGATGCGCAACATGCCATCTTGGACAAAAAACAATCGCAGGAGCACTGCCGGAGTCTCGACAGCATTCCTGCGATGCGCAATGGGCTCACAGAGCCGGTTCTATTTATAGCGGCAGCTGCGCCATCGTCGTGATGATGAGGGCGTTGATCAAGTCGATCAGGAAGGCGCCCACCACGCTCACAATCAGCCAGGCCTGCGGGCTTTGGCCGTACTTCTCGCTTAAGGCCTGCATGTTCGCCAGGCCGTTGGCCGTGGCGCCCATCGAAAAGCCGATGCCGCCCACCGTGAGCATCACGGAGGTGAAGTTGCACCCGAAGAGCTTAAAGAGCACCAGCCAGGCAAAAATGAGCATCAAAACGGTCTGGCAGGCAAGCGTGAGCATAAGCGGCAGCGCCAGGTTCACAAGCTCGTGCAGCTTGAGCGAATTGATGGCCATCGTCACAAAGAGCACCAGGCTGATGTCGGCCACGGCGTTCATGCCCACCTTGTCGATCTTGAGTTTTCCCGTGTAGTCGGCGATGTTGCGCACGACGGCGGCCACGATCATCGAGCCGATGTAGGCGGGCAGCGTGATGAACTGTCCGAGATAGTGGCTCACGACGGTGCCGATTGCCATGCAGATCGCAATGAGGCCGCCCGCCTTCAGAAGCTGTTCGGTGAAGGTCTGGTGCTCGGCGGCGTGCTCGTCGATGATATCGGTGTCCACTTCCTCGGGAACGTTGAGCTTGGCAGCGAGTTCCGGATCGGTCAGGGGCGTTCTCACCTTGTACTTGCGAATGAGCCATTCGCCGAAAGGGCCGCCCACCACCAGCGCCGCCACCATGCCGAAGGTGGCAGACGTCACTGCCACCACGGTGCCGCCCGTGATTCCGTAGACCTGCTCAAAGTTGGGGCCGAAGGCAGCCGACGTGCCGAGGCCGCCCATCATGGAAACCGAGCCCGCGAGCAGTCCGTAATGAAAATCCACCCCGAGCATCTTGGTCACGGCAATGCCGAGCACATTCTGCAGCACGGCAAGCACCGTCACGGAAATGAGAAACCCGATCAAAAGCTTTCCGCCCCGGCTGATGAGCTTCAAGCTTGCCATCATGCCGATGGTCGTAAAGAAGGCGAGCATCAGAACCGTCTGCAGGGTGGAGTCAAAGGTGACGCGCAAAACGCCGCAGCCCTCGAGCACGGAAAGAATAAAGGCAAACGGAATGCCGCCCACCACGGGGCTGGGCACCGAGAAGCGCTCCAAAACGGGGACGACGTGCTTTAACCAGACGCCAAGGTAGTAGGTGCAGACAGCCAGGGCCAAAGCCTGGACCATGTCGACGTGAACGACAAGCATGTTTGCGGCGCCAACGCTCAATTGAGATCTCCCTTTGTTTGTTGTTGTACTGCTGTTTTTGTTGTTGTCCGAGGGCAACGGAACTTAAATAAAGAATTTTGCAGGCACGCGCCTTTTTTGGCAAATCTCCCTAAATGGTTCTGCTTATCGTTCCGCCTTGAAGATGCAAGACCTTTGCCGCAGCCGCGCCTGAAAAAATGGCATCTTCAAGGGCGCCCAACTAAAATGGATGAAGATATCGGGTTAACACCGATACACCGCTTCTGGCTAGAGGCTTCCTCCTTTGCAGCCTCCTCAACGTTCGCCGTCGCACGATGCTTCCATCAGGCAGGATGCCTGCAATGGTCCATCAAGCGACGGACCCGCCCGAGCATTCCTGCTTTCATTCAATCCTTTTTTCTTTGCGAATGGAAATGCTCAAGATCACAGCAATTGCCGCGGCGCTTGCCGGCATGCTTGCATTGAACGTTCAGGCCGCCGATGCCGTCACCGGCGCCACCATCAAGGTCAACATTCAGGGAACCGAGATGCCCAAGAATGTCGACGCCGTCACGTCGGCCTCCGTCGTGCCGAAGGCCTTCCGTCAAACCGTCAAGCCCAACGGCTTCAAGCGCGGCACCAACAAGGTGCGCGTGCTCTTCGTGGTGGGAGATCCGCGTCACGAGTCCGTCGAATGGGACATGGTGAACACTGCCATGCAGCACTTCATGGACAAGGGGTGCGAAGTCGAGCTGCGCGACCTCTATGCGCTTGACTGGAACCCGATTCTCACGCGCGAGAATTTCTTGCAAGCCAAGGACGGCTTCGGCAAGACTCCCGAAGACGTCGCCATCGAGCAGCTCTATGTTGCGGCGGCCGACTACATCATCTTTGCCTACCCGAACTGACATGCCACGCCCAACCCCATGGTCAAGGGCTACATGGAGCGCGTCTTTCAAAAGCAGTTTGCCTACCGCGACACCGACAAGGGCCTTGAAGGACTGTTGAAGAACAAGGCGTTTTTCACCATCATGAACTGCGGCTGGATCGGTCAGGGCCGCGGCGGCCTGGGCGACGGCTTAAACGGCAACAAGATCTGGGACAAGTACCTCACCGCCTTCCAGACGCTTGACGAAGACACGGCAGGCTTCTGGGGCATGAAGACCCTCGGGCGCTTCTGCAACGACCAGACGCCCGCCAACGCCTCCAAGAACTACAAGAAGGAAATCCAGTCGCTTCGCGGCGACCTGGTGAAGTTCCTCGACAAGACCTTCAGCTACAAGAAGAATTAATCTCTGCTCCTCTGCTTCTTGTGCTCCTGAGAGAAAACGCCCCGCGGAAAACAGACATTTCCGCGGGGCGTTTTCAGTGAATCAGCTGATCAAAATCAACCGACCAGCAGTTCATTTAAGCGGCGCACGAAGCTGTTGGGATCCTTCAGGGAGCCCTGTTCGGACAAAAGTGCCTCCTCATAGATGAACTCGGCCCACTTCGCAAACACGGCGTCGTCCGCGGCCTCAGCGGCCTTCTTCACCAGCGCGTGCTGCGGATTGATCTCGAGGATGAACTTCTCTTCGGGGATCTCCTGGCCCGCGGCTTCCAGCATGCGGCGCATCTGCACGGTGAGAATCTGGCCGTGTTCGGCCGTCACGCAGCTCGGGCTTTCGACGAGGCGGTCGGAGACGCGCACATCGGTCACCTTCTCGCCCAGGGCCTTCTTGAAGCGCTCCACGAGGGGCTGTGCGGCCTTGGCCTCCTCCTGCTTTTTCTCATCGGTCTTGTCTTCGAGTTCGCCAAGATCGAGGTCGGAGGCGGTCACCGGCACGAACTTCTTGCCCTCAAACTCCGTGAGGTTGCCCATCAGCCACTCGTCGATGCGCTCCCACATCAGCAGCACTTCGATGCCCTTCTTCTTGAAGGACTCGAGGTAGGGCGAGGTTGCGGCGCTCGCGTAGCTGCCGGAAACGAGGTAGTAGATGCACTTTTGCTTTTCGGGCATGCGCGAGATGTAGTCGGCAAGGCTCACGTCCTGCGCATTGCTCGTGTTGTGCGTGGAGCCGAAGCGCAGCAGCTTGGCGATCTCCTCGCGGTTGGTGTAGTCCTCAACGGGGCCTTCCTTCATCACGTTGCCGAAGTTCTTCCAGAAGACCGCATACTTCTCCTTGTCTTCGGCAAGCTTGCCGATCATTCCGAGGGCGCGCTTGGTGAGCGCCTTCTTGAGCTTCTGCGTCACGGGGCTTTCCTGCAGCAGTTCGCGCGAGACGTTGAGCGGCAGATCGTTGGTGTCGACCAGGCCGCGCACAAAGCGCAGGTAGTTGGGCAGGAACTGCTCGGCCTCGTCCATGATGAAGACGCG
>CALXOY010000041.1 GCA_944390145.1 uncultured Duodenibacillus sp. | reverse complement strand
CCGTTTGCTAAAAGCTGACAAATCTTCCATCCGCGCAGTTTTCAGCATTTATTCGTTCTGACTCCTGCGGATTTCTCCTGCAGGGCAGTCCGGCGCCCAACGGTACTTTCGATTCCAACGGCGCCATTTTCGGCTCCTTGCTCTCGTCTGGCTGATCGTCTAAGACTCGGCTTGCGGGCTTGTCGCGGCAGTCGTTTCCTTCCGCCACCCTTGTCCTTGTTCTCTGCCCAGCTCCCTGCAAAGGCCGCTGCGGATTTTTCTTACTGCATCTTTATTCTTTCCATTGTCCTTGCGGATTTCCCATCACTGCTGACTGCGCCTCTTACTTTGTCGGCTTCTGCTTCTTCCTTTCCGCAATCGGCTCTTCACCTCTTGCCCTGCACCAGGCTTCATACCGGCTCCTCTCCAGCGCCCTGACGCTTTCTTTCGTCATGTACCGCTTGTACTGCGCGTCGCCTGCCCTCAGAAGCAAATTCCACGCTCCGTTTTGATCAGCGTGCGCCTCGTAGCCGCAGTGCCTGCACCGGAATTTGTCCGCGCTGCGGTTCTCCCTTGTGCTGCAGCCGCAGTTCGGACAGTGCTGCGAGGAGTACGACGCCGGCACAAACACCACCTGTATGCCCCTGCTGGCCGTCTTAAAGAGCAGCCTCTCCTTGATCGTCCCCCGCACCCACTTGCTCAGCATGTTTCGGACCTTCTTGCTGTAGTCGCCATCCATCCTGAAGCGGTGTGAGAGGTCTTCGAGCACATACGCCTGCGCAGGACTTTCCTTGAGAATTCGGTTGAGCGCCTCATTGACGATGTTCTTGATCTGCACCCGGATGCGCTCAATATTGCGGCGCATCGACTTTTCGCCAAGATTGCAGCGCATCATCCGCCGCCGCTTTTTCACGCCGCTGCTCTGCGCTCGGGCATAAAGCGCATTGCGCTCCTTGAGCTTGCCGTCCAGATAACCGGCAAACTCCTTGAGCTTTTTCCCCAGACCGCATCCAAACTGCCTGCCGGCATCGTCCGTTGCCACCTCTGAAAATCCCAGATCAAGCGCACGGCACCAGACGCTTTCCGCCGGCTTCTTCAAGTCCTCTTCAAGATGGATGGCTGTCGGGGTCATTCTCTTTTGCACGTGCAGATCAATGCCACCGTCGGCCTTCTTCACAAGCCGGATTGTGCTTTTCACCGGCACCGTGCCTTTGATGAAAAGCTGCAGGCGTTTTCCTTTGGTTTGAGACATCAGCCCCACATCGACGCCTCCGGTGCAGGGCTTTGCCGTGTAGCATGAAACGTCAAACCACACGCTCTTGTCGTCTCCGTGGCACGGGTGACGACCCTGGACGCTGCGCACCATTCTTCTGACCGCTTTGCTCAGTCCCTTGCGGCTGCCGATGCGCTCTGAAGCCGTGTCCTCAACAACGAGCGGAATCCGGCCGTCGAGCACCTCAAAAAAATCCATGCTGAGGCTGCCCAGAAGCCGGTTGACGTAGCGCTGCTCGAGTCGGTTGAGGGCGGCGTACCACGGCTTGCGGCGGATTTTTGCCAACGCCTTTGTTTGCGCCAGACGCCAGTAGTTGCTCATTGTGGCCGCACTGGTCTGCAGCGCCATTTTCCAGTGCCTGGCCTGCAGGCCGCTGACCGACGTGTACTTCTCTGCTACCAGACCATCCCGGATCTCACGCCAGCAGGTGCCAATGCACTTTGCCCGGTATTGACGGGTGCTGAGCAGCTCTAGAAAGTGCTGACGCTCCTTGCCGAACGCCTGCATCAGCGCCTCAATCTGCGCGCGGTGCCTCTGCAGGTCGGACGGCTCGATGCTTCTGACCATTGTCCGGTATTGCGGGAGGTCGCTGACGGCCTCGAGCTCATGAATGCGGGCTTTGGAAACGAAGTGGGGATCGTCAGTCGCTGCGGCTTGCATAGCCAATTCCTTATAAGTGAAGCCAAGGAAAAGCAGATGCTAACCGATAACTGAAAATGGGGCATGGTTCAAGCCATCTTCTTTGTTTGATGACTGCGTTTGCCGTACAGACGGGCGCAGAAAACCGTCATCAGCGTGACAACGTCCCGGGCAAGCTCTTCTTCAAACGTCGCCGGCGGCTTGTGCTCAAGGACATTCACCGCCGTGCCGGTTTTGCGGCACATGAACCCGATGAGTGCTGTGGCAAAACGCAGCAGTCTGTCCTCATAAACAACGGTGAGCGTGTGCACCTGCTCTTTGAGGATGCGGTTGAGTAACTGCTTGAGCCCCGGTTTGGTGCAGTTGAGCCCGCTGCCGATGTCCGTGAGGACTTCTTCACAGCCGGCTGACTTCAACCGCTGCACCTGGCGCTTGAGATCCTCCTTCTGGTCATGCAAAGAAACGCGGGCGTAGCCGATATGCCTCCTGGCGCTGCCAGCTGGCGCAGATTCAAGTGCGAACCGCCGGTGGCCTCCCAGCGTGCGCTTGACGACGCCAAGAAGTCCCTTGTCTGCCCAGCGTCGAACCGTGCTGGGACTCACCCCGTATCGCTTGGCAATAACGCCGATGGAGCACAGTGTCATGGCATCCTTCGGTTGAAAAGATGCTCGTACTCCTCGTCATCAGTTTAGCGGTTACGGGTTTGGTCACAGCATGTCAAGCGACACGGTGATTGACCCGCCGCCCGCGAAGTGCATTCGCGCAGAACACGCAAGCCATTGCGAATTTCCTGCAAGTGAAATCCACCGGCAAACCGCACAATTAGCCTCACAGAGATGGATTTCATTTCAAGGAGGCTTTATGAAGCGCAGAGAGTTGATTCAAGCGACCGTTGCGGCCGGCGTTGCCGCAGGTCTTCCGCTGGGCGCACAGGCCGCTGCTGAGCAAAAAACGGCGGGCGCCGTGAAAAGAGCCGTGGCCAAGGTCGACGACGGCAGCGCCGTCAACACGCCTCTTGCCCAACGCGCCGGCAAAAAGTCCGTGGTCTATTTCACGCGCGACCTTTCTGCCGCAGGCTTGCGCAAGATCACGGCCAAAGTGTCGTCCGTGCTCACGGGCAAGGTTGCCGTGAAGCTGCACACGGGCGAAAAGGGCGGCCCGAACATCCTGCCGCGCGAATGGGTCAGGGAGCTGCTTGCCAACGACATCAAAAACGCGACGATCGTGGAAACCAACACGTACTACGCCGGCGACCGCGACACCACGGCCAAGCACCTTGACACGCTCAAGGTCAACGGCTGGACCTTCTGTCCGGTGGACATTCTCGACGCCGACGGCACCGTGATGATTCCGGTCAAGGGCGCAAAGCACATCCCGGAAATCAGCGTCGGCAAGAACCTGGTGAAGTACGACAGCCTGCTGGTGCTCACGCACTTTAAGGGCCACACGATGGGCGGCTTCGGCGGCTCCAACAAGAACATCTCGATTGGCTGCGCCGACGCGCACACCGGCAAAAAGCAGCTGCATGCGGGCGCCACCGGTCAGCAGTGGGGCATCAGCGGACGTGAATTCATGGAAAACATGGTCGACGCCACCAAGGGCATCACCGACCACTTCAAGGGACACGTCTGCTACGTCAACGTGCTGCGGCGCATGAGCGTGGACTGCGACTGCACGGGGACGGCCGCCGAAGAGCCGCGCGTGCCCGACATCGGCATCTTCGCCTCGCTCGACCTTCTGGCGGTGGAGCAGGCAAGCGTCGATGCGGTCTATGACCTCGGAGAGGCAAGCGCGCCGCTGCGCGAGCGCATGGAATCGCGCCACGGCCTGCGCCAGCTCTCGGCCATGCGTGAAATCGGCCTGGGAAGCGAAAACTACGAGATCGTCGACCTCGACAAGGCTTGATGCCAGCTCGGAAAGCCGGCGGGGCGTCTTGTGCCGGCCGGCTTTCCCGCTATCATCCGGGGTGCCGCCCGTGCACCGCGCCTTGCGGGGCAGACCGGGTCCGATATTTTTTATTGACCGCTACAGATTATCATTGCAGACGGAAATTTCTCCGTGCCGCCTGATGTTGCTTGAAGCCTCTTATGGACGCAGCGCTCATTGATCTATTCATTGACTCCTTCTGGCAGATTCTGCTGCCGGGGCTCACCGTCACCATTCCGCTGACGGCGCTTGCGTTCACCTTCGCGCTGATCATCGCCGTCGTCGTGGCGCTCATTCAATACGCAAAGGTGCCGGTTTTAAAGGATCTGGCGCGCTTTTACATCTGGGTGACGCGCGGCACGCCGCTTCTGGTGCAGCTCTTCGTGGTCTTTTACGGCCTGCCGCACGTGGGCGTCCTGATCAATCCCTTTGTGGCCGCCGTCGTCGTCTTTTCCATCAACGAGGGCGCATACTGCGCCGAAACGATGCGCGCCGCGCTCGAAAGCGTTCCGAAGGGGCAGCTCGAGGCGGGCCTGTGCAGCGGCATGACCTATCTGCAGACGATCGGCCGCATCGTGCTGCCGCAGGCGTTTCGCACGGCCTTCCCGACGCTTGGCAACTCGCTCATTGCAATGGTCAAGGACACGTCGCTTGCCGCCAACATCACGGTGACCGAAATGTTCATGACCACGCAGCGCATTGTGGCGAGAACCTACGAGCCGCTGCTGCTGTACGTCGAGGTGGGTCTGATCTACCTGATTTTCTGCACGGTGCTCACGCGGCTGCAAAGCTACGGCGAAAAGCGCCTGCGCAGCTATGTCAAGCCTTGAGGACCGGATGATGCTGCTTGAAGTGAAAAATCTGAAGAAGTCCTTTGGCGGAACCGAGGTGCTGCACGGCGTCGATCTGCAGGTGGAAAAGGGCGACGTGGTCGCGGTGATCGGCCCGAGCGGATCGGGAAAGACGACATTGCTGCGCTGCCTCAACTTTCTGGAAAAAGCCGATTCCGGGACGTTTTCCTTTGACGGAACGGCCTATGACCTTGCGCACATCTCGCGGCGCGACGTGCTCGCGATCCGCCGGCGCACCGCCTTTGTGTTTCAGAACTACAACCTCTTTCTCAACAAGACGGCCCTCGGAAACATCACCGAGGGGCTTGTGACCGGACGCGGCATGGCGCGCGAAAAGGCCGAGGCCATCGCCCGGGGCCTTTTGGAGCGCTTCGGCCTGCAGGCGCGCGCGGCGGCCTACCCGAGCGAACTCTCGGGCGGCCAGCAGCAGCGCGTTGCCATTGCCCGGGCGCTTGCCGCCGACCCCGCCCTCGTCTACTTTGACGAACCAACCTCGGCGCTCGATCCGGAACTCACCCGCGAAGTGCTCTCCATCCTGCGCGAGCTTGCCCGCGAGGGGCTCACGATGATCGTGGTCACCCACGAGCTTGCCTTTGCCCGCGGCATCGCCA
Source organism: uncultured Duodenibacillus sp. (assembly GCA_944390145.1). Lineage (GTDB taxonomy): Bacteria > Pseudomonadota > Gammaproteobacteria > Burkholderiales > Burkholderiaceae_F > Duodenibacillus. The sequence continues at coordinate 16,117 of CALXOY010000041.1, read as the reverse complement.
ACAAGGTGGTCTTCATGGAAAACGGCCATGTGGTGGAGGCTGGCGACGCCGCCTCGGTCTTCACCGCCCCGCGCAAAGAGCGCACCGCACAGTTTTTGAAAACGCTTTCGACAACGCCGGCCGCGTAAGGCGCCGGCGACATGACTTTTGACACAGGTAACAGCCATGCTCAATTTGACATCCCTTAAAGCCGCCGGCCTGCTTGCCGGCGCCCTTGCCCTGATGACGCTTGCGGGCTGCTCGGACGACGCGCAAAAGCCCGCGTCGTCGGCCGCATCAGGCGACCTTCTTTCCCAAATCAAGGCGCGCGGCACCGTGACGATTGCCATGGAGGGCACCTGGTCGCCCTGGACCTATCACGACACAAAGGGCGAACTCACCGGGTTTGACGTCGCGGTCGGCAAGAAGATCGCCGAGAAAATCGGCGTCAAGCCGCAGTTCATCGAAGGCAAGTGGGACGGGCTTCTCGCAGGCCTTGAAGCCGGCCGCTACGACCTGATGATCAACGGCGTGGGCATCACGCCCGAGCGCGCAGCGGCCTACAACTTCTCCGAACCCTACGCCTACGACCGCGTGGCGGTGATCGTGCGCGGCGACAGAAACGACATCAAGACGATGGAGGACCTCAAGGGCAAGTCCACCGCCAACACGATTTCGAGCACCTACGCCGCAACGGCCGAAAAGTACGGAGCGAAGGTGACCGGCGTCGATGATCTCAACCAGACCTTCGAGCTGCTGCTTGCGGGCCGCATCGACGCGACGCTTAATTCCGAGGTGACCTTCGTCGACTACAAGAAGGCGCATCCGGATGCCGACATCAAGATCGCCGTCTTCACGCCCGACATCGGGCAGGTCGGGATTCCGCTTAAAAAATCCCCGCAGACGGATTCGTTGAGAAAGCTTGTCAACGACACGATCGAGGAGCTGCGCAAGTCCGGCGAACTCGGCAAGCTCTCGGTTCAGTTCTTTGGTCTCGACATCACGAGCCAAAAGTAATCGCGCGCGCCGGACCCTGCGTCCGGCCGCTTGATTTGCATGCGGGCAAGCCAATCAATTCTCGGTCAGCACTTCAGCATCGCGGGACAGCTGCGCTTTAGCTTTCCGCGCATGCTGATGTCGCTATTCATCATGAGCTACATGGTGGCCGACGGCGTGCTCATCAGCCGCTACATGGGCACCGTGGCGCTGGCTTCGCTTAACATGATCTTTCCGCTCGCGATCCTGCTTGGCGCCGTCGGCATCATGCTCTCGGCGGGCGGCGGCTCCGTGGTTTCGCGCCGCCTGGGCGCAGGAGACGCCGCTGGCGCCGACCGGGCCTTCAGCACGCTGATCTACGCCGAGTGCGTGTTCGGGACCGTGGTGGGCGCGGCGGGCATATTGCTCCTCACCCCCATTCTGGGGCTGTTAAACGTCAACGCCGAGCAGTACGCCTTTGCCTACGACTACCAGGCCGTGTGGCTTGCCTTCATGCCGTTTTTCCTCCTGAGCGTTCTCGCGCAGACATTTTTCACGGTGGCGGGGTTTCCGAAGCTCGGGCTTGCCGTTTCGATCGCCTCGGGCCTTACGAACGTCGCGCTCGACATTCTTTTCATGGGGCCCCTGGGCTGGGGCATGAAAGGCGCGGCGCTTGCCACCGTCCTTTCCTGGATCGTGGCGGTGATTGCGGGCGGCATTTTCTTTGGCAGAAGAACCTCCCCGATCCGCTTTGTCCTGACACGCCCGGACTGGGCGGCTTTAAAGGGCGCCTGCAGAAGCGGCTTTTCGGAAATGGTGGGGAGCCTCTCGTCCGCAGTCACGCTTTTTCTATTCAACGCCGCGTTTTTGAAGTGGCTTGGCGTGGACGGCGTTGCGGCGCTCACCATCGCCTCCTACTCGACCTACGTCTTCAATTCCATTTTCTACGGCTTTTGCGAAGCCACCGGTCCCATCCTCGGCTACAAGTACGGCGAGCAGAACTGGCCGGAACTCGCGCGCGTGCTCAAAAACAGCTTCATCATCATGGCCGTGCTGTCGCTAGCCGCCTACGGGCTTTCGGTGCTTTTTGCGCGGCCCGTGCTCGCGTTTTTCACGCCCGAGGATTCGCCCGTCTTTTCGCTCGTGCTGGAAAACTTCGACTACTTTGCGCTCTCGCTTTTGCTGCTGTGCCCCAACATGTTTGCGGCCTACCTCTTCACCGCCCTGGGCGACGGCAAGCGGGCGGCCGTCGTCTCCTTCTGCCGGACGTTTCTCTTTACCGTGCTTGCCATTGAGTGCCTGCCGCAGGTGATCGGCGAAATCGGCCTGTGGCTTTCGGTGCCGGTTGCCGAAACCCTCACCCTGATCCTGAGCCTCACGCTCATCGTGCGCAGCCGCCGCCGCTACGGCTACGACGGCAGGCCCGCCGAAGTGATCAACAGGGATTAACCCAGAAGTCTCCTCCCCTGCCCCGCCGCCTGCCGGACAAGGCGTTGTCGTGAAGATTTCTTAGCCGGCTATTTGTTTTTGTCTTAAAAAGGACCCGCACCAGTCACGGCACGGATCCCTTCATCGGAATCGATTGACCTCAGGCCGCGGCGCGGGCGTTGAGATCCTCGATCAGCGCGGGCAGGTCGCGCATGCTTTCGATCACATACTCGGCGCCAGCCGCGTAGAACTTGCGGCGGGCGCTTGCGAGCTGCTCGCGTTTGGCCGCCTCATCGAGCCCCGCCCAGGCCGCGGCGTCAAGCCCCACCATGGAGCTGCCCTCGCACACGCCCACGGCGATGACGCCGGCGTTGCGGGCCTCGGCCATGTCGGAGGCGGTGTCGCCCACCTTGAGCACCGAGCGCACGTTCAGTAGCCCCAGCGCCCGCATGTTGGAAAAGATCATGTAGGGCCAGGGACGGCCGAAGCCGCCGTTGACGTCCGCCGTCTGGATCACCTCAGGCGCGTAGCCTGCGGCGCGGGCGCCGTCGCTTACCACTGCGATCATTTCCTGCGTAAAGCCCGTGGTCGAGCCGATGCGGATGTCGTGCGCGCGCAGGTAGTCCACCACCGGCAGCAGCCCGGGCAGCAGATCGCAGTGGCGGGCGAGCACGGCCATCAGTGCGGGCTCGAAGTCGCCGTAGATGCGCTCGGCGTCCTCAGGCTGCGGGGCGCGTCCGTACTTTACCGTCCAGGCCTCGCGAATGCGCGGCATCGCAAGCATCGTCTTGATGTGGTCGCGCTTTAAAAGCCCCATGGGCGCGCGGACCTCCTCGTCGGTCACGTCGATTCCGGCGCGGCGGAAAGCCTCCTTAAATGCCGATACGGGGCTCGTGGAACCGAAGTCCACCGTCGTGCCGGCCCAGTCGAAAATCACTCCGCGGATGCCTTTCATTTGACAAACTCCTTCACATACTCGGTGAAAAGCGCAATGATCCGGTCGGCGTCCTCTTCGTAGATTTCGCCGATGTTGCCGATGCGGAAGGTGTCGCGGTCGGTGAGCTTGCCCGGATAGATGACGTAGTCATGGTCCTTCAACCACGCATGCATGTGCTTGAAGTCGAGCGTGCGGCCCTCCGGATACAGGAAGGTCGTGATGACGGGGCCCTGGAAGGCTTCGCAGACATAGGGCTCAAAGCCCAGGGCCTGCAGCCCCTCGCGCAGCTTGCGGTTGATGCGTGCATAGCGCGAACCGCGCTCGAGCACGCCGCCCTGCGCTTCAAATTCGCGCAGCGCCTCGGCAAAGGCCGCCACAACGTGCGTGGGCGAAGTAAAGCGCCACTTGCCCTTGTTGGCCTCCATCGTCTTGTACTGGTCGTGCAGGTCAAGCGAGACGGTGCGGGCGTTGCCTTCGGTCGCCTTGAGCGCTTCAAGCCGCGCGATGATGAACGAAAACCCGGGCACGCCCTGGATGCACTTGTTGGCAGACGAAATGAGAAAGTCGATCCCCAGCGCCTTCATGTCGATTTCCACGGCCCCGAAGGAGCTCATCGCGTCGACGATGAAAAGAAGCTTGTACCGGCGCACGACTTCCGAAACGCTTTCAAGGTCATTGATGAGGCCCGAAGTCGTTTCGTTGTGCACGATCGAGAGCGCCGTCACCTCCGGATGACGGGCGAGTAGAGCTTCAAGCCGCGCGGCGTCGACCCGCTCGTTCCAGGCGAAGTCTTCGCGCACGTAGGCGATGCCGTAGCGCGAGAGCATCTGGCACATGCGCTCGGAGTAAGCGCCGTTGACGGGGATGAGGAATGTGTCCTTGCCGCCCGCAACGGAACTTAAGACGCTTTCCACGCCGAACGTCCCCGAGCCCTGCATGAGGATCGTTGTGTATTCGTCACCGCTCACATGCGCAATGTCAAGCAGCGTGCGGCGCACAAACTGCGTGATGTCCTTGTAGTCGTCGTCCCACGTGCAGCGGTCAACGAGCATTTCCAGGCGCACGGGCAGGGATGTGGTCAGAGGCCCGGGCGTCAATAGCTTGTATGTGTTGGGATCCTTGATCATTTCGCGGAACTCAAAGGAAAAACAGGCCGGCCGTTTCCGGCCGGCTTCAAATGCGGCAAGGCGTTACTTGCCGGCGTCCTTCACCATCTTCTGGTGCTTTTGCAGAAGCTCCACGGTGAGCGTCTCCTTGTAAAGCGAGGAGTGTGCGGGCACATTTTCCGCAGACACCTTCTCGCCTTCATAGAGCGGCACCTGGTAGTACTTCAGAATGTCGGGGCGGGCGTACTTGATGATGATGTCGACCACCTTCTGGGCGTTCGGATTGGTCTTGTCGCCCTTGTCCACAATGGCCGCAGCCTCCTGCAGCACGAAGTTGCCTTCGGTGGGGTCGATGTAATTGATCGGAAGGCCGCGGGCCTTGTCAGCCACGGCCTGATGGCGCAGACCGAAGCCCACGGCGGCTTCGCCCGCACGCAGCTTCTTCAGGGGGCCGGAACCCGACATTTCCAGATGCGCGCCCGCGTTCTTTTCAATGGCGGCGATGGTCTTGGCGCCCTCTTCCTCGCCCTCGGCGGTCATCACGGCCTGCGTCATGAGCCAGGAGGTGGAGCTGCCCATGATGTCGGGCACGGCGATGTGGCCGGCGTACTCGGGCTTGGCCAGATCAGCAATGGACTTCGGCTCGGGCAGCTTCGTCTGCTTCAGGGCCTCGGTGTTGATGATGAGCGTACCCATCTGGCCCAGGATCGGCGTCCAGTAGGAGGGCGTGGGCTGCAGGGTCTTCATCTTGTTCTTGAGGTCGACAAAGAGCTTTTCCTTCTTCTGGAAGCTGTCAAGGTAGTAGGTGCTGAGCGTCACCACGTCGGCTTCGATGTTCTTGCCCTCGGCGGCGAGCTTGCCGCCCAATTCAGAGGTGCCGAAGCTTTGCATCAGATAGGCGCCCTTCATGCCGTGGTTGTCAAGGGCGTTTTTCATCGCCACCTGCGCTTCTTCGTCGGCGTTGGTGTAGATCACCACCTCGGGGACCTTGGCAGGCGCCGCAGCGGTCTTTTCCGCCGTCTTGCCGCCAGCGTCGCCCTCGTTGCCGCAGCCAGCCACAGCAGCGCAGACGCCGGCGATGAGTGTCATTTTCAGAAGAGTCGTCGTTTGCATCAGATCAAGCTCCCAAAGAAACGTAAGAGGATTGCCGGTTGCGCGAGCCCCTGCGGGTGAGGATGGACAAAAGCCCGCCCTCGGGATTTTTCCTCGCCCTTTCGGCCAAGAAGTCGCAGATGAGCTTGGCAGCCACATTGGTAAAGAAAATCAGAAGCGAGAGCACGAAGATTTCCTCGAACTTCTCGAAATACTGCAGCTCCTTGATCTTGGTGGTGAGAAGCATCGTGCGGGCGCCCGCGAGAAACACCACCGCGCTGATCGTCACCATGGAGCTCACAAATATGAATTGGAACATCTGCCAGAGCGTGGCCGCGGAATTCGGGACCACGACGCGCATCACCGTTTTGAGCCACGTGTCGCCCATCAGCGCCCCGGTGGTCTCCCACCCGGCGTTCATCTTGCTTAACGCAGAGGCGGCCATCAAGTAGGGCGAGGTGAAAAAGTGCACGATGTTGGCGAGCACCAAAATGGCGAAGGTGTTGGCAAGCGGCGTGCCGCTCATCGCAAACAGAAAGCCGATGCCAAGCACCATGCCGGGCACGGTGTTGGTGAGCATGGCAAAGCTGTCCATCGTCGTGCGGCACCAGCCGTTCAAGCGGCTTCTAGCGTTGACAATCGCTGCGGCGTAGCAAAGAACGGTGCCCGCCAGCGCACTGGCAAAGGCCACGCCCACGGAATTGCCGTAGACCACCCACACGGAGCTGTCGGTCAGAATGCGCGTGATGACCGTGAGCGTAAAGACGGGCTTGTAAGGCCACTGCTCGACAAAGGGCACGACGAACATCACCGCAAAGACCGAGAGCAGCACGAGCGCGATCACCGCGTAGTAAAGCGCAAAGAAGGCGTCGCGCATGCGGTTGACAACGGGCGGGCGAAAGTTGATGCGGTTGTAGCGGAAGTTGAAGCGCTCGGCGTACTTTAAAAGGGCAACCGAGGCGATCGAGGGCACCAGCATGGCCATCGCAATCACGGCGCCCTTGCCGAAGTCGGGCACCGCGCCCATCATCGTGGCGTAGAGCTCGGTGGCGATCACGTCGTACTTGCCGGCAATCGACACCGGAATGCCGAAGTCGGTGAAGGAAAGGAAAAAGCTCAGGATGAAGGCCGAGCAGATCGCCCCCACCACGGGACGCAGCGCCGAGATGTAGAAGGTTCTCCAGGGGCTGTCGCCCATCAGGCGGCTCACCGTGATCGTATTGCGGTCGATGTAGTGAAAGGCGTTCGAAAGAATCAGGAACGCGGGCGGCAGCGTATAGATCACGTCGGCGATCAAAAGCCCCCAGAAGCCGTAGATCGAAAAAGGCAGCGTGCCAAAGAGCTGGCTCACCAACCCCAGCCTGCCGAAGGAATAGATCACGGCAAAGCCGTAGGTGATCGAAGGCAGGAAAAGCGGCAGCAGGATGACGATCTGAAAGCACTTCTTCGCCCAGGGGCTTAAGCGCGTAAAGTGCAGCCCGTAGGCGCAGCCGAAGGCAAGAACGGCGGCGATGGCAGCCGAAATGCCTGAGACCGTGAAGCTGTTTGCGAGCGCCCGCCAGAAGCGTCCCCCCGAGAGAATCGCCGTGTAGTTGGCGAGCGTCCAAGCGCCCGCGTCGTCCTTGACGGACTCAAAGAGCACGCAGGCAAGCGGATAAATGAGGATGGCGGCAAGCGTGAGCGTCACGAGCGCAAAGACGATTTTGAGCTCGGTTCTCTCACGGCCGAAGATGCGTTCGGTGAGCGTGGTCATGTCGCAGCGCCCCTTAAACCGGATCGTTGGAGCAGGCTTCAAGGGTCGCGGCGTTTTGCGGGACCGGTCCGCTGAAAAGCTTCAGGATATTGGTGCGCTTGACCAGGAGCTGCGAGATGATGAAGTCGTTGACAAAATCATCCGCGGGCTTATTGATGATGGCCGCGGGCTCGGCGTACTGCGCGATGCGGCCGTTGTTGATGATGAGCACGCGGTCGGAAAGCGTGAGCGCCTCCTCGGGGTCGTGCGTCACGATGAGCGTCGTGAGCTTGTACTGGCGCGCCACCGTGCGGATGCGCTCCTTGATGGACTCCTTGATCAAGCCGTCGAGCGCCGAGAGTGGCTCGTCCAAAAGCAGGATGCGGGGCTTTAAGACAAGCGTGCGGGCAATCGCGACACGCTGCTTCTGCCCGCCCGAGAGTTCGTCGATGCGCTGGTGCAGATGCTTTTTGAGGCCCAGCAGGTCGATCAGCTCTTCCACCTCGGCGCGGCTTGAGGCCTTCGGATTGTTGCGCAGCCCGTAGACGATGTTTTCGTAGGCGTTCAAATTGGGAAAAAGCGCAAAGTCCTGAAAGACGATGTTAAAGCCCCTTTTTTGCATCGGCACGCGGGTGAGGTCTTCGCCGTCAAAAAGGATTTGGCCGCTGTCGGGCTGCGTGAGCCCCAGAATGATGTTGAGAAGCGTCGTCTTGCCGCAGCCCGAGGGACCGAGGATCGAGACAATCTCGCCTTTGTCAATGTCAAGCGTGATGTCTGAGAGAACCGGCCGGTCGCCGTAGCTTTTGGAAATATGCTGAAGGCTGAGCATCTTTAGGACTTGTTCATTACGATGGCGGCATTCTGAAGCCGGATTGTCTCACCTCCGTGACAGCTTGATGACGGGTTTGTCACAAACCGGCTGCCCGGCTTTTGTTTGAATTCTGCGTGCGCGGCCCCTCTATATAAAAGAGGCCGCGCGGCGCGCGTCTGTTAATCTTACGGCCAATATCCGCAGACGGCAAAAACACGTGCTGCAGAGGACGGCATATGAAAACCATTCGACTTCTTTATCCGGATTGGGTGAGCGGCGGGCTCACCACCTACCATCTCGGCGCGCAGATGATGGAGAAAATCCTGCCCGCCAATCCCGGGCAGCCCGTCTTTTGCGTGGATGTCGCTGCGCCCGACGGCCGCGAGCCGCGGCTCGAAGACGGCATCCTCGGCAAAAGCGCGGTGTTGGCGGGCATTGGAAGCGCGCAGCGCATCCTGCAGCGAGAGGCGCCGGAAGCGCTCATCACCATCGGCGGCACCTGTATTGTGTCGCTTGCCTCCTTTGACTATCTGCACGGGCTTTATCCGGACGCGGGCATTCTCTGGATTGATGCGCACGCCGACGTGTCGCGCCGCGAGGACTATCCCAACGCGCACGCAATGGTCTTGGGCGCGCTTTTGGGCTCGGGCGAACCCGCCCTGGTTGAAAAGCTCGCCAATCCTCCCTTTGCCGCCGATCATGTGCTGTATGTCGGACTGCAGGGCGTGCTGCCGCACCAGGCCCAGTTTCTCTCGCGCCTGGGCGTCGACTACAAGGATCAGACCCGGGAGTTTGTGACAAATGGGGCGGTCGAGGCCTTTGCCCGGCGCTTTACGCACCTTTTGGTGCATCTCGATATCGACGTGCTCGATCCCAAGCTCTTTCACTCCACGTATTTTGCCAATCCTGCGCTTGTGGGCGACGGCTCGGGCGGCGGGCGCATGACCTTTGAAAAGCTCTCGGAGGTTCTGCAGGCTGCGGCCGCAGGATCCACACTTGCCGGATTGACGATTGCCGAGTATCTGCCCTTTGACGAGGAAAAGCTCTCGCGCATCTTTGCCGGACTCAAGCTTTTTCACGCGTAATTCTTGAAACTTTTTGCCGCGGAGGAATGTCAGAAAATGGCCGTCTTGATGCCGGAACCGCAAAACACGCAGCTTGGGAAATCCACGGTCTACCGCGACCGCTATGATCCGGGGCTGCTTGACCCCATCCCCCGCTCGCTCGGGCGCAACGCGATCGGCGATCATGACTTTCGCGGGGTGGACATCTGGCGCCTTTATGAACTCTCCTGGCTCGATGCGCGGGGACTGCCGCAGACGGCCGTGGGGGAGCTTCTGGTGCCCGCCGCCTCGCCCTTTATTGTGGAATCGAAGTCGCTCAAGCTCTACGCCGGCTCCTTTGCAATGACCCGCATGGACGGACGCGAAGCCGTGCAGGCGCGCATGACCGAAGACCTCTCCGCTTGTCTTCAATATCCGGTTGTCGTGCGGCTTTATCCGGTGGAGAGCTATCCGGGGGCCGTGCGTCCGATGCCGGGCACGGCGCTTGAAAGCCTTGTGCAGGGGGAGCTCTCTGAACAAGTCTACGAGACCGACGCGGGGCTGCTGCGTTTTGCCCCCGGCAATGCGGTGCAGGAGCAGTGCTGGTACACCACGGCCTTCCGCTCGCTTTGCCCAGTGACGGGGCAGCCCGATCTTGCAAGCGTCGTCATCCGGTACAAGGGACGCGCGATCGAAGCCGCGTCGCTTTTGCAGTACCTTGTTTCCTACCGCTGCCACCGGGGCTTTCACGAGCAGTGCGTCGAGCAGATCTACCACGACCTGCGCACGGTCTTTGCGCCGGAGGTGCTCGAAGTCTATGCATGCTTTACGCGCCGCGGCGGCATTGACATCAATCCCTTCCGCTCGTCGCTGCGCGATGCGCCCGCAGAAATTCTGCGCGACATCCGGCAGTAACGACCGGCAGAAAAGACGACAGATGCGTGCCGTTGACGAAAAATAGGCGCAACGCACGGCAATTTCTATTTTTTTGAGACGTAAAACATCATGAAAGGCCCCTATCAATTCCAGTGCGACTACATCGCCGGCTGCGCCCCGCAAATTCTGCAGGCGCTTGTTCAAACCAATCTTGAAGAAGTGCCGGGCTACGGCGAAGACCGCTTCTGCCGGACGGCCGCCGAACGCATCCGCAAGGCCTGCGGTGCAGAGGACGCGGGCGTCTTTTTCTTTGCGGGCGGCACGATCTGCAACCTCTCGATCATTGCGGCGGTGCTGCGTCCCTGGCAGGGTGTGCTGGCCGCTGCAAGCGGGCACATCTTTGCGCACGAAACGGGTGCGATTGAAGCCACGGGCCACAAGGTGCTCGTGATTGACTCCGCCGACGGCAAGGTGACGGCACGGGCGGTGCGAAAGGCCGTTGAAGACTGCCGCAATAATTCGGCGCGGATCTTTTTGGTCGAGCCCGCCATGCTCTACATCTCCAATCCCACGGAGTTCGGCACGCTCTATTCCCTGGCCGAGCTCGAGGAGCTCTCCGCCGTCTGCCGCGAATACGGGCTTTTCTTTTATGTGGACGGGGCGCGGCTTGCCTATGCCCTGGCTGCGGGCGAGGCCAAGCTCACCGACTACGCGCGCTTGACGGACGCCTTTTGCATCGGGGGCACCAAGTGCGGCGCGCTCGGCTGCGAGGCGCTTGTGATCACGCACAAGGAAACGGCGGAGACGTTTCTATCAGCTCAGCGCCAGCGCGGTGCACTGCTCTCCAAGGGGCGGCTTGCGGGCGTGAGCTTTTCGGTCTTCTTTGAAAACGGCCTTTATGAGCAAATCGGCCGGCGGGCGGTGTCGCAGGCCATGCAGCTGAAGGAGGCGTTTCAGAAAGCCGGCATCCCGCTTTACGTCGACTCGCCCACCAACCAGCAGTTCGTGCTGCTGCCCGAAAAGGCCGAGGAGGCGCTGCTTGCGGCGTTGGCTGAGCTTTCCGCCTGACCACGCCATATCGGCAGACTCTTCGCAACGGCACGGCCTAGCGTCTTCGCCTGCCGTGTCTGCTGGGCTGCGGCTGGCGTGCATCCAGGGCGGGCGGCCGTGCATGCAACACGAAAACATGTTTTATAAATTCAAAGGTTTCTCTTTTTGAATAAAATACGTTTTACGAACTTATCTAATTTTTTGTTTTTATTAAACGTATTTGAGAGGTTGGCATGGAGCCATCCATCATTGACAGGCCGTACTACCTGCAGCGCCTGACGGAGCATCGCGAAAATGGCCTCATCAAGGTCATCCTCGGACCCCGCCGCTGCGGCAAATCGTTTCTGCTCGAGATGTACCGGGCAAAGCTCGCCGCAGAAGGAGTCGCCGCGCATCAAATTGTGACCGTCAATCTGGACGATTTCGACAGCCGGAACCTGCGCAAGGCAGAGGGACTGCACCGGCATGTGCTCGAGCTTTGTCCTGAACCGTCGTGCACCTATTACGTCTTCATTGACGAAATTCAGATGTGTCCGGGCTTTCAAGATGTGCTCTCAAGTTTTTCCCGGCACCGGAATCTGGACATCTACGTCACCGGCTCCAACGCCTTTCTTCTATCCGGCGAACTGGCAACGCTGCTCACCGGGCGATACACCGAAATTCGGATGTCCACGCTGTCCTTTGCCGAATTTCATCGGGCGTGCGCCATGGACGGTCTTTCGCCGCAGCAGGATCTGCTTCGCTACATGCAGATCGGCGGATTTCCGGCTGTCGTGCCCTACCGGGACAATCCCCGGGCGATACAGGACTATTACGACGGCTTGGTGTCTTCTATCATTCTCAAGGACATCTGCTTTCGCTTGAAAGTTAGGGACGCCGCACTGCTCGAACGACTGAGCGTTTGTCTGGCAACCAGCATCAGAAGCGTCGTGTCGCCCAAAAACCTGATGAACGTCTTGAAAAACGACGGCGTCGACGTTTCACTGCCCACAATCAACACCTACCTGCAGGCGCTCGAAGACAGCTTCTTCTTTCATCGGGTGCCGCGCTTTGATGTGCGGGGAAAGGCTGCGCTGCGGACCGAGGAAAAGTTTTACCTCTGCGACACGGGCTTCCGGTACGCAATGACCTCCACCCCGGTCAAAGATTACGGGCGTCTTTTGGAAAACATCGTCTACCTGGAATTGGTCCGGCGTTATAAAAAAGTCTCCATCGGACGGGCGGGAAAAAGCAAAATCGACTTTGTCGCAGAATCCCCGGACGGGTTTGCGTACTATCAGGTTGCCATGTCCGTTCTGGATCCCGCCACGCTTGACCGGGAGCTTGCACCATTCAAGGCGATTCGTGATGCCTACCCGCGATACCTGATCACCGCGGATGCGATCGGTGCAGGCCGCAACTTTGAGGGGGTGCGGCAGGTCGACGCGGCCCAATGGCTTCTGTCGGACCAGAAATCCGGATTGTGAAGAATTTGGAGCGTTCTCGCACGCTATGCCTTGGCCAGGCCCAGGAGCTTTAAGACGCTCGTATACCCCTGCGGCAGCTCGCCCTGGGCGCCCGGACGCGGACGCGTGCCCGAGAGGCTGTGAAAGTCGCTGCCGGCGCTCACGGCAAGCCCGTAGGTGCGGGCGTAGCGCAGGGCCCGCTCAGTGAACTCGGGGCTTTGCGAGCCGCTTACCACCTCAATGCCCTCGCCGCCGCACTCGCGAAAGCCTTCGACCAAGGCGTCAAGCTGCCAGTCGGCATCAAACTTGTAGCGCCCGGGGTGCGCAATGACGGCAATGCCGCGGGCCTTGTGAATGAGTTCGACGGCGCTGGACACAGGCCCCCAGGGGGCGCCCACGTAGGCGGCCTTTCCCTCCCCCAAGAACTTGTCAAAGGCCTCCTGCTGGTTTTTCACAATGCCGCGCTTCATGAGCGCCTTGGCAAAGTGCAGGCGCGAGAGGTTGCTTTCGCGCGCGGAAAATGTCATCGCTTCTTCGAGCATGCCGTCAATGCCCAGTTCGGCAAAGCGGGCTGCCATGCGCACGGCGCGGCTGTCGCGCTCGCTGCACATGCGGGTGGTGACGGTGAGCAGCTCCTCGTGATGCGGGTTGATGCCAAGGCCCACGATGTGAATGGTCTTTCCGGCGTAGCGCGTGGAGATTTCAATGCCCGGCACAAACACGATTCCCTCGCGGGCGGCGGCGCGGGCGGCCTCTTCGACGCCTGCGACCGTATCGTGATCGGTGAGCGCCATCGTGCGCACGCCGCACTCGTGCACGCAAAAGCGCACCAGTTCATCAGGGGCAAGGCTGCCGTCGCTTGCCGTCGAGTGCATGTGCAGGTCAAGTGTTCCCACAAAATCTCCTCAAAATCCTGTCGGGCCGAAAGGCTACAATCGGGCTCGTTTCAACTGACTTGAAATTTCGAGCTTATGGCCTGTTTTTCCTTCGAAGATCATACTCCGGACATCTCTTCCTCTGCCTGGGCTGCAGAGTCTTCTCAAGTGATCGGCCGCGTGCGACTTGCACCGCATGCAAGCGTCTGGCCGGGCGCCGTGCTGCGCGGCGACCTCGAGGAGATTCGCGTGGGCGAAGGCAGCAACATCCAGGACAACGCCGTCATTCACACCGAAAAGGGCTTACCCTGCACCGTTGAGGAAAACGTGACCGTTGGCCACTCCGCCGTGCTGCACGGCTGCACCGTCAAAAAGGGCGCACTGATCGGCATGGGCGCCATCATTTTGAACGGCTCCGTCGTGGAGGAAAACGCCGTGGTGGGCGCCGGAAGCCTCGTTGCCGAAGGAAAGACCGTGGCTGCCGGAACGCTGGTTGTCGGGTGCCCGGCGCGCTTTGTGCGCAATCTCCGTGAGGAGGAAATCGAAACGGTGCACCGCAACACGGCGCATTATGTGGAGCAAGCCCAGCGCTTTCGCCGCGGCTTGAAGCGCATCGATTAAGACCTCCGGGGCTTTGATGCGGGCGGCGGTCTTTGGCTGCAAAAGCCTCCTTGAGGCTTGAAAAGCGCCCTTTTTGCCCCCATTTAGGCGGGAGAAGTGCCTTGCGGCGCCGCCGCGGGACAAGCAGATTTTTTTCCGAGTTTTTTATGAGCACGGGCAGCGGCCCGCAGGCTGCTGCCGCAATCCGAATTTCCTATGGCTGATACTCTCGTCAAGCTTCTCTTTTCCAAACAAAACACGCAGGCGCAATGCGTGCAGCTCACCGACGCCTGGCAGCAGATGAAGGCATCGCTTACGCTGCCCGCCCCCGTCGTGCGCATGCTCGGCGAACTTGCCGCAGCCGCCGCGCTGATGGCCTCGGGCCTTAAGTTTGACGGCTCCCTGGTGCTGCAGATCGTGGGCGACGGCCCGGTGAAGCTCGCGCTTGTGGAGGTGCGCACGGGACTTAAAATGCGCGCCACGGTGCAGCTGCGCGAAGGCGTGGAAGTGCCCGAAAACGCCACCTTCAAGGACATGGTCAATGCCGAAGGGCGCGGGCGCTGCGCCGTCATTCTCGACCTCGCCGACCGCCGTCCCAACGAAGAACCCTATCAGGGCGTGGTGCCGTTGACCGGCAGCACGGTGGCCGAAACGCTCGAAGGCTTCATGACGCTCTCCGAACAGGTGCCCACGCGCCTGTGGCTTGCGGCCGACGAGAAGGCCGCCGCAGGACTTCTCGTGCAGCGGCTGCCCGCCGAAGGCGGCAATGCCGGGGAGGACCAGACGCAGGACTCGGTGGAGGAAGGCTTTCATGAAGTGCAGATGCTCGCGCAGACCGTGACCGCGCCCGAGCAGCTGTCCCTGGAGCCGCTCGAACTGTGCCGGCGTCTTTTCTGGGAGCTCAACCCGAACGTGATCGGCGCCGCCACGCCAAGCTTTGCCTGCCGCTGCTCGCGCGAGACGATCGAGCGCATGATCCGCTCCTTTGGCGAAAAAGAGTCCCGCGAGATTCTCGCCGAGCAGGGTACGCTCAAGGTGCGCTGCGAGTTCTGCGGCTCGCTCTACCTCTTTGACGCCAAGGACATCGACCGCATTTTCAACGGCGACGCCGATCCGGCGCAGGCCTCGGCCGACATCTCCGCCACAAGCCAGGGCTGCGCGTAACGCCTGCCGCTTTTCGTCGGACTTGAGGATCCGGCGGCTCTGCCAAAGGCCGCCGGATCCTTCATCCGCGCAGCTTTTCACCATTCTTCGCCCGGACTTCTGCAGGGCTTCTCCCGCAGGAGTCCTGCGGCCGACTGCGCTTGTCGATTTCCCCGGCGCCGTTTCATTTCCCCGTCCCCGCCTGTCTGATCGTTCAGGGGCCCGGCCTGGGGGCTTGCGCCTTCCTGCCTTCATTCTCCCGGATTCCTGCAAAGACCGCAGCGGATGTTTTTCTTGATCGCCGCAGTCCAGGGGCGCCATGAGACTGCCGCCTGCAGAACCGGAAATGATTTTCCCGGTAAAAGTGGGAATCAAATCCGCATTCTTCCTTCATTGACATAAAAAGTGGAATTCATTCCACATTGATCGACATGCAGCTTTTTCCCCGACCCGACTACGAAAGACAGCTTCTTGCTTTCCGCGACAAGCAAATCATCAAGGTCATCACGGGCGTGCGTCGATGCGGCAAATCATCGCTGCTACGTCTGCTGCAAGAGAGACTGCGGTCTGAGGGTGTGGAAGACGAACGGATCGTCTGCATCAATTTCGAGGACTTCGATGCGGATCCGCTGCGCGACCCCAAGGCGCTGCACGATCATCTCAAGTCGAAGCTTGTCGACGGAAAGATGACCTACATCCTGCTTGACGAAATCCAGCTGGTGCGTGATTTCACGCGGGTTGTCGACAGCCTTTTCATCCGGGAAAACGTCGACCTTTACATCACCGGGTCAAACGCCAATCTTCTGTCGGCTGAAATCGCCACGATGCTCACGGGGCGCTATGTCGAAATCAAGATGCTGCCGCTCTCGTTCAAGGAGTTTGTTCTAGCCTCCAATGCCGGGGGTTTTAACTAGTTGGATAAAAACCTCCCAAATCTCTCATAACGTGCTGTGACCAAACCCGTAACCGCTAAACTGATGACGAGGAGTACGAGCATCTTTTCAACCGGAGGATGCCATGACACT
>CALXOY010000040.1 GCA_944390145.1 uncultured Duodenibacillus sp. | reverse complement strand
CTCCGGTGGCGCTTTGTCGCGCTTCTCGGTGTTCGCGCTCGGCATCATGCCCTACATTTCTGCATCGATTATCATGCAGATGCTGTCGTACGTGCTGCCGAGCCTTGAAGCTTTGCGTAAAGAAGGCCAGCAGGGCCGCCGCAAGATCACCCAGTACACGCGCTACGGCACGCTGCTGCTCGGGTTTTTCCAGGCGGTCGGCATTGCAGTGGCGCTCGAAACTCAGGCCGGGCTTGTCATCAATCCCGGCATGATGTTCCGCTTCACCTGTGCGGTGAGCCTTGTCACCGGCACGATGTTCCTGATGTGGCTCGGCGAACAGATCACCGAGCGCGGTCTCGGAAACGGCATCTCGATCATCATCTTCGCCGGTATTGTGGCGGGCCTACCGAGTGCGGCAAGCGGTCTCTTCCAGCTCGTGAGCACCGGCGCCATCTCGCCGCTCTCGGCGATCTTCGTGATTGCCGTCGTGGTGCTCGTGACGGCCTTCGTGGTCTTCATCGAACGCGGTCAGCGCCGCATCACAGTGAACTATGCGCGTCGTCAGATCGGCAACAAAATCTACGGCGGCCAGGCTTCCTACCTGCCCCTGAAGATGAACATGTCGGGTGTGATTCCCCCGATCTTTGCTTCGTCCCTGATTCTGTTTCCGGCCACGCTTGCCGGTTGGTTCACCAGCGGCGACTCCACGCGATGGATCCGCGACTTGGCTGCAGCTCTGAGCCCCGGCCAGCCGCTCTACACGCTTCTTTATGCTGCTTTGATCATCTTCTTTGCATTCTTCTACACGGCTCTTGTGTTCAATCCGAAGGAGACTGCCGAGAATCTGAAGAAAAGTGGTGCGTTCGTTCCGGGCATCCGTCCGGGCGAACAGACTTCCCGCTACATCGACAAGGTGCTTGTGCGCCTGACGCTGGGCGGTGCAGCCTACCTGACGTTTGTCTGCCTTGTTCCTGAATTTTTGAACCTTCGCTTCAACGTTCCGTTCTACTTTGGCGGCACTTCGCTGCTCATCGTGGTGGTCGTGACGATGGACTTCATGAATCAGGTGCAGGCTTACATGATGTCTCACCAGTACGAAAATCTGCTCAAGAAGACCAACTTCAAGGGCTTCGGCTCCGGTCTCTGATCGGATGCCATTCAAAACCAAGGTGCCCGCCGTTTCTGAATCCTCCGGGTGAAGGAGGCGGCGAACCTGAAAAATAAAAAAAGCCGCATTTCCAACCGTCGACGCCTCATGTTGTGGACGGGCGGCGGAAAGTCCCAAACTTCGGGGGTGCCCGGCGGTCACTACACCGTCAGGCGTTGAAGCCCTCGGGGTTTGTGACTTGTTTTTTTGGGAAAACCAAGTAAAATCATGCGTCTTTCCCTGTGTTGGCACCAACTTATGTATGCCCGCCGCCAAACGGACGGGCTGGAGAATGAAGAATGAAGGTTAACGCTTCAGTCAAGAAAATGTGCCGCAAGTGCAAGATCATCAAGCGCAAGGGCATTGTGCGAGTGATCTGCGAAGACCCGCGTCACAAGCAGCGTCAAGGCTAATTGAGGTAAACACAAATGGCTCGTATTGCCGGTATTAACATCCCGCCGCAGCAGCACGCCGTGATCGGTCTGACCGCCATTTATGGCATCGGCCGCTCCCGCGCCAAGCAGATTCTGGACAACTGCGGCATTGAATATTCCAAGAAGGTCAAGGATCTGACCGATGCGGAACTCGAACGCATCCGCGACGCCGTCAGCAAGTTCACCGTTGAAGGCGACCTGCGCCGCGAAGTCCAGCTTTCGATCAAGCGTCTGATTGACTTGGGCACGTACCGTGGCTTCCGCCACCGTCGCGGCCTGCCTGTGCGTGGTCAGCGCACCCGCACCAACGCTCGCACCCGCAAGGGCCCGCGCAAGGCCGGCGTTGCTCTCAAGAAGTAATCAGGAGTAAGAATAGTTATGGCACCCAAATCCCAGCAGGCCGCTCGCGGCCGCAAGAAGGTGAAGAAGGTCGTGACCGAAGGCATCGCCCACGTGCATGCTTCCTTCAACAACACGATCATCACGATTACCGACCGTCAGGGCAATGCCGTCGCCGCCTCCTCGGCTGGCGCTCAGGGCTTCAAGGGCTCCCGCAAGAGCACTCCCTTTGCCGCTCAGGTTGCTGCTGAACACGCAGGCAAGATCGCTCAGGAGTACGGTCTCAAGAGCGTGGAAGTGCGCATCATGGGCCCCGGCCCCGGCCGCGAATCCTCCGTTCGTGCACTCAATGCCATCGGCATCCGCGTGACGAGCATCCAGGACGTGACCCCGATCCCGCACAACGGCGTGCGCCCCTCCAAGCGTCGTCGCGTTTAATTCCAACAGTTTTTTGTTCGTATCCTGCGTTTGCGTCATCTATCGTTAAACGCAAACTGAATGCGGTACACGCCGCAGGATAGAAGAGGTAACACATAAAATGGCACGATATCTCGGTCCCAAGTTGAAGCTCTCGCGCCGCGAGGGTTCCGACCTCAATCTGAAGAGCGCCCGCCGTTCCTATGACTCCAAGGTCAAGAACGCCGAGGTCAAGCCCGGCCAGCACGGCAAGATCTCCGGCCAGCGCCTTTCGGACTACGGTACGCAGCTGCGTGAAAAGCAGAAGATGAAGCGTACCTACGGCGTTCTCGAACGCCAGTTCCGCCGCTACTATGCAGAAGCGAGCCGCCGCACCGGCAACACCGGCGAAATTCTCTTCGCTCTGCTTGAGAGCCGCCTTGACAACGTTGTTTACCGCATGGGCTTCGGCTCGACGCGCGCTGAAGCCCGTCAGCTGGTGAGCCACTGCGCCATCCTCGTGAACGGCAAGAAGTGCAACATCCCGTCCTACTCCGTGAAGGCCGGCGATGTGATCTCCGTTCGTGAGTCTGCCAAGAAGCAGGTTCGCATTATCGAAGCGCTTGAACTCGCCGGACAGGCTGGTTTCCCGTCCTGGGTGAGCGTTGATGCCAAGAAGATGGAAGGCACGTTCAAGAACGCGCCCGCCCGCGATGAAATCGCTCCGGACATCAACGAAGCTCTCGTTATCGAACACTATTCGCGTTAATCCGGTTGCTGATTCCGGCTTGTCCGAACTCTGTAGTGGGAGTGCACGACAAGCCGCGTACACAGGGAAAGCAGCGCCCGGGCATGGTCGACATGCTGCGGGCGCCATGTTTTTGAAGGGGTTTGCGGTAAAATCAGCCCCGAATCCCTTCAAAAGCACTGCTGCTGCGGCAGCCATGCCCCTTGTCCCGCTTTCTTCGAAGACGGCGTGCGCGCCGCATGAGGGACAGCCACAAGCAACCATCAGCCTTATCGGTGTAACGAGCCGAGGGTATTGAATAGGAATCTTCAACAATGGCTAATACAGCGCTCCTTAAGCCGACCACGGTCGAAGCCGTCGTCGACGAAAAGAACCCGAATCTTGCCGTGATCACGCTCGAGCCGTTTGAACGCGGCTACGGCCACACGCTCGGCAACGCCCTGCGCCGCATTCTGCTGTCCTCCATGGTGGGCTATGCCCCCACCGAGGCCCAGATCGTCGGCGTGGTTCATGAATACTCCCAGATCGACGGCGTCATCGAAGACGTGGTCGACATCCTTCTGAACCTCAAGGGCGTCGTCTTCAAGCTCGAAGGCGGCCGTGAAGACGTCATGCTGCGTCTGCAGAAGTCCGGCACCGGTCCCGTGACCGCCGGCGACTTCGATCTGCCCCACGACGTGACGGTGCTCAATCCCGATCATGTGATCGCCAACCTCTCCGGCGGCAAGCTCGACCTGCAGGTGCGCGTTGAATCCGGCCGAGGCTATCAGCCCGGCGACGTGCGCGCCTTCCGCGACGACTACTCCAAGCAGACGATCGGCCGCATCATCATGGACGCGAGCTTCTCGCCCGTGCGCCGCGTGGCCTATGCCGTTTCCGCCGCTCGCGTCGCCCAACGCACCGACCTCGACAAGCTCGAGCTCACGATCGAAACCAACGGCGTGATCAGCCCCGAAGATGCTCTGCGCAATGCCGTTCACATCCTTCAGGATCAGCTCTCGGTGTTCGGCTCCATCAAGACGAGCGCTGAAGCCGATCAGCAGCCCAAGGAGGAAACCCCGCCGCCGCTCGATCCGATCTTGATGCGCCCGGTTGATGATCTCGACCTCACGGTGCGCAGCGCCAACTGCCTGAAGGCTGAAAACATCTACTACATCGGCGATCTGATCCAGCACACTGAAAACGAGCTGCTCAAGACCCCGAACCTGGGCCGCAAGTCCCTGAACGAAATCAAGGACGTGCTTGCCTCCCACGGCCTGACGCTCGGCATGCGTCTGGAAAACTGGCCGCCCACCAGCATGTAAATTTTGAGTCGGATCCGCATTGCATTTGGGGGCGAACCTCTATACAATGCGGATTCCCTTTTGTTACCCGCCCGCCCTCTGTCGAGGGATCGAAGAGTCGGGAGGTTCGTTTCCGGTTGCCGCCGGCGCGAGCCAATAGAAACCTGCGTTAAAGGAATATAAAAATGCGTCATCGTTCTGGACTGCGCAAGCTCAATCGCACGAGCGCCCACCGCCTCGCCATGCTTCGCAATATGATGAATTCGCTGCTCGAGCACGAAGCCATCAAGACCACCCTTCCCAAGGCCAAGGAACTTCGTCGTGTTGTCGAACCGATGATTACGCTTGCCAAGGTTGACACCGTTGCCAACCGCCGTCTGGCTTTCAACCGTCTGCGCAACCGCGCCATCGTGACCAAGCTCTTTGAAGTGCTCGGCCCGCGCTTTGCCAACCGCAACGGCGGCTACACCCGCATTCTCAAGATGGGCTTCCGCGTCGGCGACAACGCTCCCATGGCCTACATGGAGCTCACCGAACGTGCTGAGGCCGTTGAGGAAGTGAAGGAAGAAAAGGCTGCTGAATAAGTCTTTGAAGCCTTGAGCAAAAAAGCGCCGCGGAATTTCCGCGGCCTTTTTTTTGCAAGGAATTTCACGAATGCAGCTGCTCGAATTTCCAGCTGCTGGCGCACATTTCCTCAACGCCGTACTGCGCCTTCCAACCTAGCAGGCGGTGCGCCTTTTCGGGGCTGCACCAGTTGGCGGCGATGTCGCCCGCGCGCCGCGGAAGAATCCTGTAGGGAAGCTTTTTTCCGCAGGCCTTTTCAAAGGCGGCGATCATTTCGAGCACGCTCGTGCCGCGTCCTGTTCCCAGATTGACGGCCTCCCAGCCCGCGTGCGTCTGCGCGTAGTCAAGCGCAGCGACGTGGCCGCGCGCGAGATCCACCACATGGATGTAGTCGCGCACGCCCGTGCCGTCGGGCGTCGGGTAGTCGTTGCCAAAGACGCGCACGTACTCAAGTTTGCCGGAGGCAACCCGCGCAACATAGGGCAGAAGGTTGTTGGGGATGCCGTTGGGATCCTCGCCGATGAGCCCTGATTCATGCGCGCCGATTGGGTTGAAGTAGCGCAGGCAGACGGCCGAAAAGCCCGGATCGGCCCGGCACAGATCCTGCAGAATCTCCTCAATCATGAGCTTGGTGCGGCCGTAGGGGTTGGTGGGGGTTCCCGTGGGCATGTCCTCGGTGAGCGGCAGCGCGGACGGCGTGCCGTAAACGGTCGAGGAACTCGAAAAGATGAGCTTGCCGACAGCGCACGCCTTCATGGCCTCAAGCAGGCAAACCGTGCCCGCGATGTTGTTGTCGTAATAAAGCAGGGGCTTTTCGCAGGATTCCCCGACGGCCTTCAAGCCCGCAAAGTGAATGACCGCATCGATTTCATGGCGCCTGAGCACGTCCTCCAGAAGCGTTTTGCTGCGGATGTCGCCTTCGACGAAGGCGGGCTCTTTTCCCGTGATCCGGGCGATGGCCTGCACCACGTCCTTCTTGCTGTTTGAGAGATTGTCAAAAAGCACGGGCTCGTGCCCGGACTGCATCAGACAGACGGCGGTGTGCGAGCCAATATAGCCGGTGCCGCCGGTGAGAAGCACTTTCATGGGAAACAACCGGCGCGGGAATGCCCGGCGCCGTCCTGCGTAAAGTCGGTTGCGAAAGATGCCGACAGTATACGCAGGAACGGATTTGCGCCGGAAGGCTTAAAGCGAACGGCCGAAGAATTCGGCGAGTTTTTCCACCGCCTGATCAACGTACTGCGGCACGTCGTAGAGATCGACGTGCTTGGCGCCCTCGACCACAAACATCTCTTTGGGTTCAGCGGCGCGTTCAAAGGCTGCCTGTGAAAAATGCAGCGTATCGGCCAGGCTGCCGACGATGAAAAGAAGCGGGTGCGGCGAGACGGTGTCCAGTGCGGCAAAGGCGTCAAAGGAGGCCAGACGGTCCAGGCTCTGTGTGAGCATCAGGTTGCGCGAGGTTGGCCAGGCGCAGCGCTCGGTCTTGTAGTAGTTGTTTGCGTCCTGCATGACCTGCGGCGTTTCGTCGGTGAATTCGGCCTCAGACTCCGGCACAAAGTGCGAGTAGACGGGGCCTTCGCCGCGGGCGTCCTTGATTCTTGCCTCGGCCGCGGCCTTGAGCGCAGCGTTGAGCAGCGCATTGTGGCCCTGATACGGCATGCCGTCGCGAATCCAGGTACCGGTGTTCCAGGTGCAGACGCCGGCTGCGGCCTTGATGCGGATGTCGCTTTGCACGGCGCTCATCGTGTAGCCCGCGCCCGCGCATACGCCCATGGCGCCGATCCGTTCGGGGTCGACGCACTCGAGCGTGCAGAGGTAGTCGACGGCGGCGCGGATGTCCTCCACGCGGGAATAAGGATCTTCCAGATAGCGGGGCTCGCCCTCGCTTTCGCCCTGATGCGAGGCATCAAAGGCAAGCGCAATGAAGCCGCGGCGCGCAAGGTTCCAGCCGTAGAGCGACGGAACCTGCTCCTTGACGCCTCCGCCCGGGTGGCAGATGACGATGGCCGGGTACTTCTTATTGGAATCGAACCCGTCCGGGTAAAAGAGCAGGCCCGCCATTTTCAGGCCGGTTTTCGTGAACGTGACCTTTTGACCTTCTTCGTGATGGGTGGGATTGAACATGATTGCCTCCGGTGTGTTTTCTTCAATTGCCGTGCGGATCGTTTTGCAGGCCGATCAAGTAGGCCGGCACGCTGCAGGTCATGGAATGGAGCTCGGCTTGTGAAAAGCCCGCCTGCGCAAGCTCCTTGAGCGCCGTGCGCATGCCCTCCACGGGCCGCGGCATGCCCGCCTGGCCCAGGTCGGTGGTGATGAAGGTTTGCTCGGGGGCCGTACGCAGGATCCGAACGGCCTCTTGCAGACTCTGTCGGGTGTATTCGGGCATGGCCGAGCCCTTTCCCCAAAAGCGGCCCAGATAACAGAACTCGATCCAGGCGCCAAGCGTTGCGGCTTTTTCAAGCTGCGCGGGCGTCATCTTCCAGATGGTGGTGTTCGGGTGGGTGATGATGCATTTGCCAAAGCCCATGTCGTGGGCGGTCTGCGCCATGAGCAGCGACTCTTCGGGCGAACTGTGTCCTGTGGCAAAAGCCATGCCGGCCTCTGCGCAGATTTCCATGATGCGCACCGTCTCCGGCAGAAGCTTTCCCCGGCCGTCGGAGACGGGAATGAAGGGCGTTTTCTGCCGGAAGTTTTTCACGGCGTATTCGGCGTCAAGCGTGGGCATCCAGACGGTGCGGCAGAGACCTCCCGTTGTGGCGGCGGCCTTTTGCACGGCGTAGACGTTGAGCGATGCGCCTGTGCAGCGGTTGAGTACGACCGAACCGAACAGTTCAATGCCGTCGACGGCCTGCCGCAGCAGATAGGCCCGGTCGTGGCTCGAGAAGTCGTTGGATTTGAAAAGAAACGCCCGGTAGCCGCCGCCTTTGCTTCAAGCGTCATGTCGCATTCGGACAGACTGCTGGCCTTGGAGTCGGGGGCGGCATGCAGATGGATGTCGCAGACGCCGGCAAGCGGTGCTTCGGGCGCTGCGGCCGCCTGTGCTGCAGGAAGAAGCGGGGATGCGGCAAGCGCCGTGCAGTATTGGGCAAAGCGCCTGCGTGAAAGGGAATCGGGGGAAGCAAAAGCCATCATGTCGCCGCCTTTGGGGAAAAGCATTGCAATGCCATCATCCTAAAGGCGGCGGCTGGATTATGTCCAATACAAAATCATTAACGTTATCTATGCAATTTCATTATGACTTGCAAGGACTGGACATGACGGCTGGGCGCTACTGCAGATTGGGCTTGCGGCCTTCAAGAAAGGCGGCGCAGGCTTCGCGCGCCTCATCGGTGGCGGCGGCCTTGGCAAAGAGGTCGGCCTCGCGGGCGCAAACGTCCTCAAGATGGGCGGCATAGGACTGCCGCAGAAGCTTTTTGGCCGATTGCACGGCAAAGGGCGGCAGCTTGGCAAGGCGCTGTGCGCGGGCAAGCGCCTGCGAGCGCACGGAGGCGTCGTCAAACAGTGCGCTCACAATGCCCATCTGCAGCGCCTCCTGCGCGGAAATGGGCTCGGAAAGAAGGATTTTTTCGGCCGCCTTGTGCAGTCCGGCGCCCGCCACGGCAAGGTAGGAGGCGCCAAAGCGCGGCGTGAGGCCAAGGGCGGTGAAGGGCAGCGAAAAGAGGCTGCTTGAGCCGGCGTAGACCAGGTCGCAGTAGTAAAGCAGCGTCGTGCCCAGACCCACGCAGGGGCCCTCGACGCAGGCGATGACGGGCTTCATCATGCTGTTCAACTGTCCGATGAAGCGGCCGGCGGGCGTTCCGGGCGAGGCGTCGGGGCGGCTGAGCTGCTCCTGCAGGTCGCCGCCGGCGCAGAAGATGCCGGGCTGCGCGGTGATGAGCACCACACGGACATTGTCGTCGGCGTCGGCCTTGCCCAGGAGGGCGGTGAATTCGTCGAGCGTTTTTTCATCGAGCGTGTTGCGCTTTTCCGGGCGCGAAATTTCAATGAAGAGAACACGCTGTTCCAGGGTTTGATTCAAAGGCATGAATGTCGTCCTCGAAGGGCTTTTTTTAGTGGTTGAGCGGTTTGCCGGCTTCGGTGAGCTCCAGCGTATAGATGAGCATTGCAGCGTCCTGCGGGCAGTCGGTTGCACGGTACCCGCGGCGGCTCATGAGGCCCGCCATGGCGTCGTTGCCCTTGAGCACCCACCCCGAGAGCCTGCGCGCACCCATGGCCCGGGCCTGCGTCTCCAGGTGCCGCATCAGGATGGAGCCGAAGCCCGCGCGCTGGAATTTATCCTCGACCACGATGCCGAACTCGGCCGTCTCGGAATCGGGCGATTTGGTAAGGCGCCCGGCGGCATGGATTTCCGGCTGACGGATCGAGGCGCCGCCGTCGACGATGACAAAGGCGGCTTCGCGGTCGCGGTCAAAGTCGGTGAAGGCGATGATTTCGTTGTCGGTGATCTCTCCCGCGTCCTTGTGAAAGCGCAGATAGGCGCTTTGCTGCGACAGGCGCGTGAGGAAGCGTTTTTCAGCGGCAAAGTCCTCCGGCCGCATGCTGCGCAGCCGCATGAGCCCGGCCCGGCTGGTGAACTCCTCGCCGCCGTCGAGCGGTGCGGGGGCCATCAGCATGTGCGAGTGTGCCGCATCCGGAACTTCAGCTCTGGCGCAAAGCGCAATGGAGGCGTCCAGGCACAGCGCCTCCTTGTCGTCGACCACCAGGGGATTGATGGTGATTTCCGCCACGGCGGGGATCTCGCACAGCACGAGCGAAGTCTGCAGCAGCACCCGCACGAGGGCGTCGACATCGGCCTGCGGCATGCCGCGGAATTGCCCGAGGGCGCGGCTCACCGGGTGACGGGCAATGAGGTCCCGAGCCTGGGGTTCGGTCAGAGGCGCAAGCGCCACGGCCGCTTCAGTGAAGATTTCCCCGGTGCGGCCGCCCGCGCCAAAGCGGATGGCGGCGCCGAGCACCGGGTCGGTGACGGCGCGGATGGACACTTCCCGCAAGCGTTCGATGCAGGCCATCTTTTGCACAAACACGCCCTTAAAGAGCGCCATCGGACAGCGCTGCGCGCAGCGTTCGCGCACGGCGGCAAAGGCCTCGCGCACTTGGGCTTCGCTTTGAAGATTCAGGACGACGCCGGTGGCGTCCATCTTGTGTGCGACGCCGTCGGCGCACAGCTTGACGGCCACCGGAAAGCCGGTGCGGCGGGCGGCGGCGGCGGCTTCGTTTTCATTGGCGGCAAAGACGGTGGCTAGCGAGCCGATGCCA
>CALXOY010000039.1 GCA_944390145.1 uncultured Duodenibacillus sp. | reverse complement strand
GAGCAAAAAAGCTGACGGGCGCATTCTGAAGGGCGGAATCAGTAGAATTAGGATCCATGGCGAAGAGCTGTATTGAGTTGGTTAGGAACTCTCAATTTACATGCTTCTTCGCCTTTTTTGTTGTCCCCTGCCTGCAACCCTTCCGTAAAATGACTTTTTGCAAAATGCCGTGGTTTTGCAATTCATTTTGGACAGTAGTGACTGTATGTATCTTTCTCCCACCTGATGCGGCGCTCTTCGTTTCGTTGCAACCTCTTCGTCAAAAACTTCACCTCCAGTATCAACACGCGCTCTGGTGTAAACAACTCGATCAAAACTATTCGGATGCTTGTGTCAAGTGACATGGCGACAGTCCCACAAAACGACATAAATGCAGCTGCGATTGCTTGGAGTTGAAGAGACAAAAGCCCGCCAGCGAAACCAACCGCAAGCGGGCTCTTGACTCTTAATGCATCAACCTGGTCACGCAGACCGCCGCGTTGGCAGATAGGCAAAGTTCAAACGCGTCTTGATGCCATGACGCAGGATCTCGCGCTTTAGAGCAACGGGATCAATCATGCCGGTGCCATCGGCAAGCGTCAGCACGATCTCGCTGCGCTTTGCAAACAAGCGCGCGAACCAGACGATGAAAAGGGCGGCGCAGCGCAAAAGGTCAACTGCCGCGGTCGTGCTCTCAAGGAGTTCGGCGCGGTCGGTCAGGACAATTTGTGCAGATTCGTCCGGATGGCAGACGAAAAGGCCGACGGGGTCACCGTCGCGGGCGTTCTCGGCGGCAGCCCGCAGCGACTGATCCGCGGTTTGCACGGGACCCAACGTCGGACGCGCAAGCAGCAATGCATGCGCAATCGTGTTGTCGCCGGATTTCACAGTAATCCTCGTGGGAACAGACTTGGTTTTCGGCGGAGTGAAGGATTCCGCTTCAATCAAGCTGTGAGTGCCCAGAATCATCGGAGAAAACTCCATGTAGACGACGCGGCCGGCTTTGCCCAAAGAATTCCTGCAGTCGAGCACGCACTTTCGCAGCTCGGGAAAATCAAAGTGAAGTTTGGAAAACCTGGCTCTAAAAGAGTTGCGGCTATGGGCCTGCATGTAGGTTTCAAAAACCGAGCGCAGGCCGAATCTCGCTTCAATTTTCGCAAAGAGCTTGACCCGGCAGTTGCCGTGCTGGTGGCTTGCTATTGCCATGGCGTCAGCTGTCACCGGCTGACGGGCGCGCAGTCCGACCAGCTGAATGCGGCTTAGCAGCGCTTTATGAAGGTCATCCGAAGAACCGTTGAAAATCTGATCAACGGTTCTGGCCATCATCTGCTGGCCGAGCTTTGACACAGCGCCGAGCTTTTTTGCACCGTTGCTGCCTCCTTTGGATTTCAATTTCTTGGTTGTCATACATACCACCTTTTGAAATGGGTTGAATGGGGGATCAGTCAAACGCACGAGTAAATCCGCATTCATACGAGTGAAAACGGCAGTATTTGGCTTTACCGATCCATTTCAAAGACGATAGGCATATCTATGCCATGACTGCTTGAATTCTGCAGTCAAAGGCGCGAAATTTATATGATGCTTTACAAAATGTAAAGAGATTGGTGAATTTTTTTTAGAAAATCGTCAGCCGTCCGACGGAGTGTTGTGGCAATGCAATTTCTTTTAAACCGTTAGATGCAGCGAAAGCTACACAAACATGACTGCCGAAAAAAAACGGTGCCGTCAGTGTGCCTTCATGTAGGGGAAACCAAATTCTGTTGACGAATCAACGGCTTAAATAAAGTGTTCGCGAAAAACAAGTTTGAAAAATAGGGGGATGAAATCAAAATGAAGAGGATCTTGATGCCACTTTTGCTAATTTACCTGTAGCCGAATAGGCGGAAAAACCCAGCGTGATCATACAGGACATGATGCCAAGGTCAAGACGCGAAATGGGGTTCAAAGGGTGTTTCTCAGCTGCTTTAGGCTCAATCGTGTTGCGACCAAAATCGATCTCGAAATATGGACGGCGTGCTGATGAGCGTTGATGCAACTTCCTGAATCTAAAGGGAAAGTTTTTCAGCTTCGTCCGAAACACGCTTTAAGAATCCAAAGGAAACTTTCCGGAGAACGGACGGCTGGAGCAGGAATTTTTCTTGACGGGGAAATCGCCTTTCTGAAAAATGCGCCGCCGTGCCTGCACGCCAGCCGGCATGCAAGCCGCCCCGGCTGGGACGACCTGCAGCCTGCAGCGGGCACTTATTCCCATTGCGCCGGGAGTGTCTTTGCGACCGCCTCCGGCGTGTTCATCAACCCTCAAACAGGAGTTTTTCCATGCAGCTCACCATGACCGATGAGGCTCGCTTGAAGCTCTTCAAGTGGAGCCTTGCGGCCGTGATCGCCGTCTGGGCCCTGCTTCTCTTTGCAGATCCGAGTTTTGCCAACACCACGGGCGGTTCGGAGTTCAAGTCGCTCTACGACCTGATTTCCGGATGGGCCAAGGGCTACCTGGGACGAGCCATTGCGGTCTCGTTTCTGGTTGTAGGCCTGCTCACGGGGCTTATTCGCGGTTCTGTGATCGCCGCCGTGACAGCCATCGGCGCCGCTGTGGCGCTGTTGATGCTGCCCACGATTGTGGACGCGATCTTCACGGGCTCCGCACCGTAAGAGAAAAGGCCGGTGCGCTGCAGGGAAATAGCCTATGCCTCGCTTTTCCTTTGCAGCGCACCGACGCCGTGCAAAGGAAAGACTTCACCATGCAGCTTGTGACGGTTCCGCAAACGCTGGACGCCCGCGGAAGACTTCTTTTTTGGGAAAGCGACTATGTGCTGGTGGCCGCAGGGGGCCTTGTGGCGGGACTGCTCGTTTCGGGACTTACCGCCGGACTGATCGGCGCCTTTTTATTTGCCTGGGGCTGGAAGCGGCTGCGGGCCGGAGGCAGCGCCTCGCGCGCCGTCGCCATGGCCTACTGGCATCTTCCAGCCGACTTTTTTTTGCGGGTGCCGCAAAGCGCAAGACGCCGCTTTGCCGGATAAGCCCTCCGATTCTTAAAACCCAAGCGATTTCCTGTGAGCAAAGCAAGCCGCAGGAATCGAGCCGATAGAGGCGACAGACCACGACATTTTCGCCATGGACCGCATCTACCAAACTGTTTCGGCCGAAGCCGCCGCCCACCTGCAGATCCGCCGCGGGATCATCGCAGCGCTTTGCGTGAGCCTTGTGACCAACGCTGCGCTTGCGCTGACGCTGTTGACGCGCACCGACACGAGCCGCACGGTGGTGCTGTCGCCGGCCTCAGGCATTGAATACATTGCTCAAAACGATGCGGTGAGCGCCAATCTCATGGAGCGATTTGCGGCGGAATCCACGGCGCTTCTTTTGAACCTCACGCCCTCGACCGCCCAAGCCAACGCCGAGGCCTTTCTAAAGCATGTCGAGCCGCGGGCGTACGCGGCCATCGCAGCCCGCGTGCGGACAGGCGCCTCCGAGATCGTGCGCAACTACGCTTCCAGCGTCTTTTATCCGCAGACTTCCGCCGTCGACGCCGACGCTCGGGTGGTGTGCTTTACCGGCGAACGGCAGATGATGATCGGCCGTGAGGTTACGCAAGCCGGTCAGTTAACAGTCTGCATGCGGCATCTTGTGACAGCAGGGCGCCTGCAGGTGACTCAGCTGTGGATGGACGAAGCGAAAAGCTCTGAAGCCGCCCGCGAGCTTGTTCGCTTTAAAGCGCTCGACGCCGGCGCCCGCTAAATCCAGCAAACCGCATTTTTGCTGCGCCCGCCCAAAGAGGCCGGGCGAGGGCGGTTTTGTTCGTTATTTTCACTTTAAAGCTTACAAACAAAACTTTAAACTTATGAAAAATGCACGCACGACGACCTTGAAAAGCCGTTTGAGGGCTGCCGCCATGCCTGCCGTGATGCTTGCTGCAGCGCTGCCGTCCTGCACCGCGCTGGCGGCCGACCCTGCCACGCATCCTCTCTCGCGCGAGCACGTCAACCTTGTGCGCGTCACGGGCCAGAAGATCACTGACGTCGTCTACGACACGCAGGCGCTTGAAGTGAGCGCCGATAAGGCGCGCGGCATCGTCTTCATCCGCGTGCGCCCGGGGTGGCTTGCCAACGGCGGCGGAGACATCACCTCGACCTTTTTCAACACCGAGACGGAAAACTTCGCCGTCCAGTTTTTAGTGAGCGCCGTGCCCTCGCAAACCGTCGACCTCGTGCCGCAGGCCCGGCCCGAGCAAAAGACTGCCGACATCGAGTCGCGAATTGCGCTCGCAGCCCCCTTGATGAAGCTTTCCGCAGGC
>CALXOY010000038.1 GCA_944390145.1 uncultured Duodenibacillus sp. | reverse complement strand
GTGCAGGCGATGCCGGAAACAAGGGCTTTCTCCATTTTCGGATCATCCTCAAAAGAAATCAGTGTGCCGCTGGCCGCTTCGACGTCAACGGGCAGATTGGGGTCGGTGAGGCTCGAGAGCACGCGCACGGGCACGTGGTACTTGCCGGCGAATTCCACGCTGCGGATCTGCAGCACCTTGGAGCCGAGGCTGGCGAGCTCGAGCATTTCCTCAAAGCTGATGACGTCGAGCTTGCGCGCCTTCGGTTCGATGCGCGGGTCGGTCGTGTAGACGCCGTCGACGTCGGTGAAGATGAGGCACTCCTGGGCCTTCAACGCCACCGCAAGCGCCACGCCCGAGGTGTCGGAGCCGCCGCGGCCGAGCGTGGTGACGTTGCCGTCGGCGTCGCGCCCCTGAAAGCCAGCCACGATGACCACCTTGCCCGCGTCGAGTTCGCGCTTGACGGGTTCGCTGTCGATCGATTCAATGCGGGCCTTGCCGAAAGCGCTATCGGTGTGCACGGCCACCTGCGAGCCGTTGAAGCTCACGGCCTCCACGCCGATGCTTTTGAGCGCCATGGCGAGCAGACCGATGGAAACCTGTTCGCCGGTGCTGGCGATGACGTCAAGTTCGCGGGGGTCGGGGTTGGGCATGATTTCCTTGGCCAGAGCAATGAGGCGGTTTGTTTCGCCGCTCATGGCCGAAACCACGACAACCATCTGATAGCCCGCGCGATGCCACTTGGCAACACGGCGGGCCACATTCTTGATGCGCTCGACGCTGCCCATCGAGGTGCCGCCGTACTTGTGAACGATGATGGTCATAAATGCGAGTCTCTTGTTGTTGCTGTCAATCAATGTTCGGCGCCGGCGCCCCGGGCGCCCGCGCAAAACCGCTCTCGATTGTCGCAGACTTTGGGCGCTCTTCGGGGGCTTTTGCGGGTTTTGCGTGCTTTGATCCGGCCAAACGTTGATTTACTCCAAGTACTGCAGGCAAAGCGCCCTAGGTGGTTTGCCTCATGCGCGCCTGCCGCGGGCAGCCGATTGCCTTTGCGCGGCGCTCTTTTCTAAAATCGGGGACGCTTGCAACCCACCTAAAGGAGCCCACCCATGTCCGTGAGCCTTACGCTTGATGAACTTGACACCCCGAGCCTTTTGATCGACAAGGCAAAGCTCTTTGAAAACATCGATTTCTGCCAGCGGCGCGCGCACGCGCTCGGCGTGAAGTGGCGCCCGCATGTGAAAACGCACAAGTGCGCGCCGATTGCCGCGATGCAGGTGCAGGGGATGTTCGGCGGCATCACGGTGTCGACCGTGAAGGAAGCCGAGTACATGTTTGACGAAGAGGGCATCACCGACATCATCTACGCGGTGGGGATTGCGCCGAAAAAGCTCGCCCGCATCGCGCTTTTGAACAACCGCGGGGCCGACGTGAAGGTGCTTCTTGACAACACGGCCTCGGCGATGGCGGTAAGCGAATTCTGCCGCACGCAGAATGTGAAAATCGGCGTGCTCCTTGAAGTCGACTGCGACGGGCACCGCTCGGGGCTCAAGCCCGACGATCCGGAGCTTGTGACGGTCGCCAGGGCTCTGACCGACGGCGCGGTTTTCAAGGGGGTTCTCACCCACGCGGGCGAAAGCTATCAGGCAAAGACGCTTGAGGCGCGTGAAGCCTGCGCCAAAAACGAAGTCAAAGGCGTCTGCCGTGCGGCAAAGATGCTCTCCGACGCGGGTTTCCCGTGCGAAATCATCTCCGCGGGCTCCACGCCCACCTACACCTGCGTCCAGGACGCGGGGGGCGTTACCGAATACCGCAGCGGCGTGGGCGTTTTCTACGACCTCGTGATGGCGGGGATTGGCGTCTGCCGGATCGAGGACATTGCGCTTTCCGTTCTGGTGACCGTGATCGGGCATCAGCCCGAAAAGGGGTGGATTCTCACCGACGGCGGCTGGATGGCGATGAGCCGCGACCGCGGCACCGCCACTCAGGACGTCGACTGGGGGTACGGCGCGGTCTGCAATGAAAAGGGCGAACTGATCGAGGGGCTTTACATGGCTTCTGCAAGCCAAGAGCACGGCATTATCTATGCGCGCGAGGGCGTGAAGCTCAATCTTGCCGACTATCCGGTGGGCGCACGCCTGCGGATTCTGCCCAATCATGCCTGCCCCACGGCTGCGGCCTTTGACAAGTATTTCCTGATCGACGAGCACAACTGCGTGCAGACGATTTGGCCGCGGATCAACAACTGGTAAGCCGATGCCCGGACTTGGAACGCTTCTCAACGTCGCGGCGATCGTCGCGGGAGGTTTGCTGGGGCTGCTCTTTCGCACGCGTCTGAGCAGCGCCCTGCAGGAGAATCTCGTGCGCGCCGTGGCGCTTTGCTGCCTTTTTGTCGGCATTGAGGGCACGCTTGAAAAAGCGCTGGTGATTCAGGAGGGGAACCTTCACGTACAAGGCACGATAATGGTGCTTTCCTCCTTTGCCTTCGGGACGCTTGCGGGCTCGTGGCTTGGAATCGAAGCGGCCTTCGTGCGCTTTGGCGAGTGGCTCAAAAAGAAGACCGCGAGCACGGGCGACGCGCAGTTTGTGAACGGCTTTGTCGCCGCGTCGCTTACCGTCTGCATCGGCGCCATGGCCGTGGTGGGCGCGATCGAAGACGGCGTCTCGCACGACATTTCGATTCTGGCCGCCAAGTCCGTGATGGACTTTGTGTTCGTCATGGCCTTTGCGGCAACGCTCGGGCGCGGCTGCGTCTTTTCGGCCATTCCCGTGGGCGTTTTTCAAGGCGTGGTGACGCTGCTGGCGGTGTTGATCGCCCCGTGGCTCACGCCCCAGGCGGTCGACAACCTGAGCCTGGTGGGCTCCATGATGATCTTTTGTGTGGGCGTCAACATCATCCGCGGGCCGACGTTTCGGGTGGCCGACATGCTGCCGGCGCTCCTGGTGGCCGTTCTCTGGTCGCTTTTATGACTTTTTGGTGTTTCTACAGCGTTTTGCCTATTGCCAAGCGGCGCGCATTTCATTAAAACTCAACATCAGAAGTCCGCCGCAGCATGGGTGGGCAACACATCTTCAACCCACACGAGCTTTCCCGGCATCATGATTCTGTCAGCAGCACAAATTGCACAAAACAGAACAGTGCGCCGCGTGCACAAGCCTTCCGGCTGGTATGCACGGGGAGCTTGGTGCTGGCGTTCCTGAATCCTCTTTTTGCGGCGCCCTGCGCATGAATTTTCTGGGGCTTGATTGCCTCAGATGCTAGCGATCGCCGCCGCCCCGGGTGCGTCCGTGTGACGCGCCGACCTCCCAGTCCCCTTACTTTTTATTGCCGTCCGGATCGTTTCCCGGGCCCGAATCTGACGAAACCAGCCCGCAGTGCGTCCAAGCGCCCGCTTTCAGGCGTCTTGCACGGCACGCCGGTTTGGACGGCAGCGCCAATAAAGGACAACACGCCATGATGACCGAAGTGGAATTCGACGCCCTGGCCCGCGAGGGCTACAACCGCATTGCGCTTGTGTGCGAATGCTTAAGCGACCTGGAGACGCCGCTTTCGATTTACTTAAAGCTTGCCGGGCGCGACGCCGACACCTTTCTGCTGGAAAGCGCCGAAGGCGGCAAGAGCTTTTCGCGTTACAGCTTTGTGGGGCTAAAAGCCCGCACGAAGGTGGTAAGCCGCATCACCCTGAACGGCTACCGCACCGAAGTTGTGACCGACGGCAAGACGGTGGAGGTCGACGAAAAGAGCAATCCGCTGGATTTCGTGAAGCGCTTTGCCGCGCGCTTTAAGGTTGCTGGGCCCAAGGGCCTGCCGCGTCTCACCGGCGGCCTAGTCGGCTACTTCGGCTACGACACGGTGCGCATGATTGAAACGGGCAAGCTCGGCGCGCCCAAGGCGGGCGGCATCGGGGTACCCGACATCTGCCTACTTCTTTGCGAGGAGCTTGTGGTGATCGACAGCTTCAAGGGGCGGCTTTACATCGTGATCAACACCGACCCCGCAGATTCCGGCGCCTATGCCAAGGCAAGGCTGCGCATGAAGAGCCTGAAGCAAGCCCTGGCTCGCCCGGTGGAGGCGCCCTACTGCGGCGGCGGCATCGTAAACGACGCCGAGCGTCCCTTTGCCAGGGAGGACTTTCTTGCCGCCGTGAAAAAGGCCAAGGAATACATCTTTGCGGGCGACTGCATGCAGGTGCAGATCGGGCAGAGAATCGAGCGGCGCTTTACGGAAAACCCGATTTCGCTTTACAGGAGCTTGAGAAGCCTCAACCCCGCGCCCTACATGTACTTCTACAATTTTGGCGACCACTTTTTGGTGGGGGCGTCGCCCGAGATTCTCGTGCGCTGCGAGCTGCGCGGCGGCAAGAGAATCGTGGTGATCCGCCCGATTGCAGGGACCCGCCCGAGGGGCGCCGACATTGTGAGCGACAGAAGGCTTGCCGACGAACTTCTGCACGATCCCAAAGAGCGCGCCGAGCACTTGATGCTGATCGACCTCGCACGCAACGACATCGGCCGCATCGCCAAGCCCGGCACCGTGCACGTCACCGAGCAGTACGCCATCGAGCGCTATTCGCAGGTCCAGCACCTGGTGAGCAACGTCGAGGCGGAACTCAAGGACAGTCTTGACAACATCGACGTTTTGAAGGCCACGTTCCCGGCAGGGACGCTTACCGGCGCCCCGAAGGTACGGGCAATGGAGATCATCGACGAATTGGAGCCCGTGGCGCGCGGCATCTACGGGGGCGCCGTGGGCTACATGTCCTTTGCGGGCGACATGGATCTTGCGATTTCCATCCGCACGGCCGTGATCAAGGATAAGCGCCTCTATGCACAGGCCGCAGCCGGCATCGTCGCCGACAGCATTCCCGAAATGGAATTAAACGAAACCGAGATCAAGGCGCGGGCCGTGCTGCGGGCGGCGGAACTCACTGAAACAGGACTCGAGACGGCGCTTTAAAGGGGAGGGGAGGAACAAAAAATGCTGCTGATGATCGACAACTACGACAGCTTCACCTACAACCTCGTGCAGTACTTCCAGGAGCTGGGCGAAGAGGTGCGGGTGGTGCGCAACGATGAAATGACGGTTGACGAACTGCTGGCAATCAAGCCCGACCGCGTCTGCATCTCGCCCGGGCCCTGTGCGCCGGCTCAGGCCGGGGTCTCCAAGGAAGCCATCCTGCGGTTATCGCAGTCGGTGCCCGTCTTCGGCGTCTGCCTCGGACACCAGGCCGTGGGCGAGGTCTTCGGGGGTTCGGTGGTGCGTGCGCATCAGGTTATGCACGGCAAGACCGACACGATCACCAATGACGGCAGGGGCGTTTTTGCAGGACTGCCGCGGCAGTACACGGTGGCCCGCTACCATTCGCTGGTGGTGGCCAGGGAGAATTTTCCGGAATGCCTGGAAGTCACCGCCACAAGCTCAGACGGCGAAATCCAGGGCCTGCGGCACAAGACGCTGCCCATTGAAAGCGTGCAGTTTCACCCCGAATCCGTGGCAAGCGAATACGGGCACGAGCTCCTGATGAACTTTCTCAAGATGTAGGAAAAAGGCCGGGGAAGCGTTTAAGGAACGCGCGTGCAGAAAGACGACGCGGTGCAGCAGGAGAGGAAAAAGGACGCTCGGAATCTGAGCTTTTGGCGGGCTGGTTGGCAAAGAGGCCTGGGTGAACGCATCTGCTCCCGTAGCAGAGGACGTCCCGGGCTGTCAACGGAGGCTCAGCACCTCCGGCTATCTTTGCCTTGAATCTATCGAAGGGCGGCAGAGAAAGCAAAGAACGCTCCGAAAAGCCGCTCGCCCGCTCGATTGAAAAGCTTCTACTTGCGCCTGCCGCCGTAGAGCTCGTCGATTTCCCGGGCAAAGCGCTCGCGGATGCGGGCGCGCTTGAGCTTCAGGGTGGGTGTAAGCAGCCCGCTTTCGATCGTCCAGGGCTCGGCAAGCAGCCGGACATTGCGCGGAATGCCGTAGTTCGGGAAGTTGCGGGTGAGAGCTTTGATGCGGCGCAGCGCCGCGTTGCGCACGTCCTTGTCCATCAAGATGCCGGGCGCCTTCGGGTCCTTGCCGAGCTCCTTGGCAAAGAGCGCAAACTGATCGGGGTTGACCACCGCAAGGCACGCAATATAGGGGCGGTCTTCGCCCACGGCCATCACCTGGTCAAAAAGATTGTCGGTTTCGATTGCCTGCTCAAGGTCTCCGGGCGGAATCTTTTCGCCCGTGCTCGTCACGATGATTTCCTTGATGCGGCCCTTGATGCGCACGTGTCCGCTCTTATAAATGTCGGCCTGATCGCCCGTGTGCAGCCACCCGTCTTCGTCCAACACCGCGCGGGTGTCCTCTGGCCGCATCCAGTAGCCGAGCATCACGTTGGGGCCGCGCACCAAAAGCTCGTCGTTGGCGCCGAGCTTCACCTCGAGGTTCGAAAGCGGAATGCCGACGGTGGCCGGATTGTTGCTGCCAAGCTTGTTGACGCAAATGACGGGAGAGGCCTCGGTCATGCCGTAGCCTTGCAGGATTTCCAGCCCGAGTCCGAGGAAGGTCTTGGCCACCTGCGGGCTGAACGCCGCACCGCCGGAAATAAAGACGCGGGGGCGGCCGCCGAAGATGTTGCGAATGCTCGCGCCCACCTTGTTTTTCAGAAAGCCCGCCACGAGCGGATCAAAAAGGGAGGAGAGGCCCGCGGGGCAGGGCAGCCCGTTTTGCCGGCAGTAGCGGCGCCAGCCCACTTCGACCGCCCAGTTGAAGATGCTGCGCACGTAGGAGGGCTTCGTTGCCAGCCGGTCCTGGATCTTGGAGTAGATCTTTTCGTAGACGCGCGGCACGCTCATCATGAGGGTGGGGCGCACGACGCGCAGGTCCTCCTGCAGCAGCCCGATGTTGCGGTTAAAGCCCACGAGGTTGCCAAAGCCGAGCGCCAGGTAGTAGCTCGAGAGCCTTTCGAAGGTGTGCGATAGCGGCAGAAAGGAGAGCCAGACGTCGGTTACGTACGGGCAGATGCTGGCGAGCACGCCGTTGATGTTGGAGAGAATCGCCCGGTGCGTGAGCATCACGCCCTTGGGCTTGCCCGTGGTGCCCGAGGTGTAGACAAGGCCCGCAAGATCCGTGGGTTCGGGGCCGGGGGGAAGCTCGGCGCCAACGCCCGTGGCAAGCCAGTGATCGATGCTTGTCACCGTGCGGCCGCCCTCGGTCTGCGTTTCAATGCCCTCGTCGGTGATGACGACGGTCGCAAGATCGGGCAGCTCCATTGCCTCGCGGATGTCGCGCCAGCGGTTGAGCTTGGTGGTGACGAGATAACGCGCCCCAGAGTCGCGCAGAATGAAGGCCGAGGAGCCCGCGGTGTCGATGGCGTGCAGCGGCACGGGGACAAGCGCGCAGGTGAGCGCGGCCATGTCAAAGCAGACCGCGTCGATCCCGTTGGGAAGGAGCATCGCCACGCGCTCTCCGCGCTTTAGCCCCAATGCGGCAAAGGCGCGTGCCCAGCGCATCATCCTCTCATAGGTCTCCCGCACGGTGAGCGTCTGCCACTGTTTGGTGCGGTTGTCATAAAACATGTAGACCTTGAGGTCCGGCCGCTTTGACAAGTGGTGCGTGAGCAGTTCGGGAAGAGTGCGCAGAACCTGCAGTTCGGCGCGGCGCGTTTGCATGTTGTCGACTTCTGTCACAGCAAGAATCCTTTCTCGGGCGGCTTGCGTCCTCAGGGAGCAAGCGGTTTGCGCCA
The DNA here is from genome assembly GCA_944390145.1 of uncultured Duodenibacillus sp. Taxonomy (GTDB): domain Bacteria; phylum Pseudomonadota; class Gammaproteobacteria; order Burkholderiales; family Burkholderiaceae_F; genus Duodenibacillus. The sequence goes on along the minus strand of CALXOY010000038.1, from coordinate 171 downwards.
TGAGGCCGCCCGTCTTCATATTTGATGTCTGCACTCACTACTGTTGGGGTGGGGCGCGAAATTTGGACCTGAAGGTTCAAGCATTATAGGCAGTCCCTCAGGAAACCCCGAGTAACTGCTTTTCATAGTTGACAGGCGCCAGCATACCGATGGTCGAATGAGGACGGATCG
>CALXOY010000037.1 GCA_944390145.1 uncultured Duodenibacillus sp. | reverse complement strand
GAGGTGGAGCTGCAGCCGTTCCTTTGGGCTGACATCGACGCCTGGGAAATTGAACTCGCGATCCTCAATCTTCTCAAAAACGCCGCCGACTCCGTCGAGGGCTTGAGCGACGCGTGCATCCGCGTGCGCGTGCGGCCCGAAGACCGCTACTGGCGCGTGGAAGTGATCGACAACGGTCCCAAGATCACACAGGAGGAGGTCGACCGCTTCATGATGCCGCTCGTGACAAGCAAGGCGGGCGGCCTGGGCCTCGGACTATCCATCTGTTCGAACATCGCCGAACGTCATCACGGACACATCTCAGGCTACGCCAATCCCGACGGCGGCGTGACGGTTGCAATGGACATCCCGCGCGCAGCCATGCCGGAACACACCGCCATGTAGCTTTTGCAAATGCGCAAAATGGGCAAGGCTTTGGCATTGACTGCGCGGCCTTGTCCGGCGGCTTTTCCTATCATCGACTGCATCAAAGCATTGATGAAGGAGGCTGAGATGGCAATGAACAGAAGAACGCTTTTGCAGACGGCAGCCGCCGCCGTTCTTTCCTGCGGACTGGGACGCACGGCGATCGCTGCGGGCTCGAAATCGATCGTGATCTATTTTTCCTGCACCGGCACGGTTGAAGGCCTGGCGAAGAAGGTGGCAAAGCTCACCGGCGCCGATATTTTGAAGCTTGAGCTCGTCAAGCCCTATGCCGCCAACTACAGTGACATGACCTACATCGCGCGTGAAGAGCGCTCCTCGGGCGCACGGCGCGAAATCGCCACCAAGATTCCGGATTTGAGCGGCTACGACACGATCTACGTCGGCACGCCCTACTGGTGGGGCGGCGTTTCGATTCCGATGCGCACGTTTTTGACTGATCACCCGATGGAGGGCAAAACCGTGGTGCCGTTTGTGGTGTCAGGCAGCTCGTCGCCCGAGGGCGCGTGGGAGGACATCCACCGGTGCTGCCCCAAGGCCAAGATTCTGGAGGGCTTTCACAAGACGCAAAGCGAAGCTGCGGGAGCCGACGCAGATCTGGAAAACTGGCTCAAGCGCTTGAAGCTCATTTGATTGACGCATTGCGAACAAAGTGCGGCTGTACGCCGCACTTTGTTGCACACGACCGACACCGCCCTTTGGCTTGACGAACTGCAGGCCCGAGGGCGTTTTTGTTGCCGGAGCGCGCGTATTGACAACCGGTTTCTGAATGCAGGCGCCGACTGGCCTGCACCAAAACGCGGAAAGCGAAAAACGCTTTTTTTTCTGCCTCTTGCAGCACTCCACAGAAGATCTCTCAAGAGCGGCGAAAACACGCGCAAACATAGCGTAAATCCGGTCTTTTTGAACCTTGACTTTTCGTTTGCGGGGGAGGGGTAAATTACCCGAAAAAATTTCCCGTCCAATCGAAAAAGGAGTGTTCAATGAACCGGACTTTCAAGACGATTTTCAGCAAGGCGCGCGGGGCGATGGTCGTGACGAGCGAAGCTGCAACGTCGACTCACAAAAAAGGCACGAAGACCTTGATTGCCGCGGCCGCAGCAGCCCTGATGATGGGCTCAGCCGGCGCTCAGACGGCAGAAGAGCAGGGGCCTTGGGTCACCGTTCCTGAGGCTGGTGAGGGTGTTTCTGTTGTTACTTCGCCGGTGGCATCTATTGCAGGTCTGCAGGATGATGCATTTGACAAGTATGTGTACAACCAAGAAGCCAGTGGAAAAACTGGCTTTGGTTCTCTGGAACAAAAGGGCGAAGCCGTCTTCACTGAAGAACTTTGGGTTATCTCACAAATCTTTACTCTGAGAAGACTGTCAAGTTCACTGAAACTACAAATGCGCCCGGCTTGGATGTATTCAAGTCGACCAATGCCTTCCTGACGACGCAGTTCACTGATGGTGCAAACGGTGGCAAAGACCTGATTGTGACTGTCAATCAGAATGTCACCACCGACGCCGGCATCCAGGGCGCCCTTGATCAGATCCTGGCTGAAGGCGCCAACATCGACAACCAGAAGGTGCTCGCCGCCATCGGCAGCGAGAACTCTGGCTTCGTGGATGTCGACACTGAAGGCAACAAGACGCTCAACGCCACCGGCGTGAAGGCCACCAAGGAATACCTCGCCACCCCCGTGACGGCCGGCACCTACAACATGGCCTACGATTCGGCTGAATTGATCGCCAACGCCATCATCCAGCACAATCTTGAGCCTAAGCAGGGTCTCGGCTTTTGGGCCGACGTCTTCTACGGCTACAACGAAACCGACACGCTCTACGGTGATTCGGGCTACAGCTCCGACATCTACGGCGGCATGCTCGGCGTTGACTTCGGCTTTGGCGAAGGCGCCCGCGTCGGTGCCGCCCTCTCGATCGGCAGCGGCGACGGCGACAGCGAAGGGTCCGTCTCCAAGTACTCGACCGACACCGACTTCTGGGGTCTGTCGCTGTACGCCGGCAAGGACATCGGCGGTCTGACCTTTACGGCCGACATGTCCTACCTCTGGCTTGACAACGACATCGGCGGAACGGTGGCAGGCGTCTCGGCAGCTGAATCCATCGACTCCACGGTCTTCTCCATCGGCGGCCGCGCCGACTGGAAGGCCTATGAAGGCGACGTGATGCAAGTCGTGCCGCACGTGGGCATCCGCTGGGCCTCGATTGACGTTGACGACTACCGTGGTCTTTCCATGGATGAAATGAACGTCATCAAAATGCCGGTCGGCGTGACGGTGAAGGGCGTCTTTGAGACGGCCTCGGGCTGGACGGTGGCTCCCGCCGTCGACTTCACGGCCGCCCCGCAGATCGGCGACACGGATGTTGAAACGATTGTGGGCGACGTGGACGTGATCGACAACGTCTACAACGCATCGATCGGAGTGAGCGCTGGCAACGACGCCATGCGCTTCGGCCTGAGCTACAAGTACGGCTTTGGCAACGAAGGCCGTTCGAACAACACGTTCAACCTCAAGGCTTCCTACCTCTTCTAATCCAAGAGGGTAAGCCTCAGGCGCACGGGATCCGGGCTTCCCGCCCGGCCTGTGCGCCAAAAGATCTTCATGTTTTGCGCCTCGGAAGGTTCGCTTTCCGGGGCGTTTTTCGGCCGGTTTTCACGCCGATCGATTTTTCTCAAAGCCGGGGCCTGCTTTCGGCTTCCGATAAGATTGCGGCCTGACGCGAACATTTCACCAAGAAGGATGCCCATGGCCAGCTACAACGTTCCCAAACTTGCTCCCGGCGAGATTCATCGCGAGGAGGAGGCCATCCGCCGCAGCCGCTTCATCGTGTCGATTGCGCGCGTCAAAGGAACGGAGCAGGCCAAGACATTCATCGAGCGCATCCGCGCCGAGCATCCCGATGCCACGCACAACTGCTGGGCGTTTCAGGCGGGGCCCGCGGGCAACACCGCCTTTGCGGGCTGCAGCGACGACGGCGAACCGAAGGGCACGGCAGGACGTCCAATGCTCACCGTGCTGCTGCACTGCGGCGTGGGAGAGATCGCCGCGGTGGTGACGCGCTACTTCGGCGGCACGCTTCTTGGCACCGGGGGCCTTGTGCACGCCTATCAGGGCATGGTCAAAAAGGGACTGGAGACGCTTCCCGTGACCGAACGCATCGAAACCGCCTGCATCGAACTGCAGATGGAGCCGCGCTTTTATGAGCATGCCGCCTCCGTCATCGCGCGCCACGAGGGAGCCGTGCTCTCGCGCAGCTTTTCGGCCGACGTCGTGCTCACCGTGGAGGCCGCGCAGACAAAGGTGCAGGATCTCGTGCAGGAGCTGCAGAAAATCAGCGCCGGGCGCATCCGCGTGCGCCCGTTGGACGGGGCGTCGTAAAAAATTCCCCGGAACGAAAGGGAAAATTTGCGCAAAAAGCCTTTTTGCCAATGACAAAGGCCGGGCAAGTCCGTCATAATTAAAGATTGAGGAGGCTTCTGGTCAATGTTCAGACGCAGGCCCCTTGCAAGGCATTTCGGTGCGCCGGCAGCGATTGACGTGTCCGGCGGAAATTTTCATAACAAAGAGTGAACAATGTCTCAGACGATTCTGCAAAGCGTTCCTGTCGGCAAGAAAGTCGGCATCGCATTCTCCGGCGGCCTGGATACCAGCGCTGCGTTGCGTTGGATGAAAAACAAGGGAGCTTTTCCCTATGCCTACACCGCCAACCTCGGCCAGCCCGATGAGGACGACTACGAAGCCATTCCTCGCCGTGCCATGCAGTATGGCGCTGAAAACGCCCGTCTGATCGACTGCCGTCCGCAGCTCGTTGCCGAAGGCATCGCCGCCATCCAGTCCGGCGCCTTCCATATCACGACGGCCGGCCAGACCTATTTCAACACGACGCCGCTCGGACGCGCCGTCACCGGCACGATGCTGGTGGCCGCCATGCGCGAAGACGGCGTGGACATCTGGGGCGACGGCTCGACCTACAAGGGCAACGACATCGAGCGCTTCTACCGCTACGGCCTGCTCGTGAACCCCAATCTCAAGATCTACAAGCCCTGGCTTGACACCCAGTTCATCAGCGAACTCGGCGGCCGCGCCGAAATGTCCGCGTTCCTCAACGCCGAGGGCTTTGAGTACCGCATGAAGGCTGAAAAGGCCTATTCGACCGACTCCAACATGCTCGGCGCAACGCACGAAGCCAAGGATCTGGAAAAGCTCTCCACCTCCATGAAGATCGTCGAGCCGATCATGGGCGTTGCCTTCTGGGACGAAAACGTCAAGATTCCGGCTGAAACCGTCACGGTGCGCTACGAAGAGGGCCAGCCCGTCGCCCTCAACGGCAAGGAGTTCGCCGATCCGGTCGAACTGATGATGGAGGCCAACCGCATCGGCGGCCGCCACGGTCTGGGCATGAGCGATCAGATTGAAAACCGCATCATTGAAGCCAAGAGCCGCGGCATCTACGAGGCCCCGGGCATGGCGCTGCTGCACATCGCCTACGAACGCCTGATTTCGGGCATTCACAACGAGGACACGATCGAGCAGTACCACATCAACGGCCGCAAGCTCGGCCGCCTGCTCTACAAGGGCCGC
>CALXOY010000036.1 GCA_944390145.1 uncultured Duodenibacillus sp. | reverse complement strand
TTTACCAGCAGCGTCACAATGACAGCTGTCCAAATCTGATTCATGACGGCGTTTTCGTTGGTGCCGATGAAGCTTTTGACCTTCAGATTCTGCTTGAGACTCTTGAAGAACAATTCAATTTGCCAGCGCTCCTGGTAGAGCACAGCAACCTGTTGCGGCGTCAACTCCATGGCGTTGGTCAGAAAGTCAAACCAGCGATCGTTGTGTCATGCCATTGGATCACACGGAATGTGAGCCCCTCACACGCTTTGCGTCCCTCTTCGCAGTCAAACTGCACCTCGTAGTCGCCGTAGTTGTCGCCCTCGCTTCTGACGCCCTTCTTCAGTGGCGTTGTGACGGCGTTGTCTTTGAGACGAGTGACAAAATTTGCCGTCGAACAAGAAAGGAGCAGAGGTCGGATTTCTCCATCATGGCCACGTCGAAGGCGCACAAGCCGCCGCAGAAATGACGACAAACAGGTCGAATAAGAACGTTCAACACTCCATTTGTTGATTACGTAATTCGCACTGAGATGACTGCAGGCGTCGGGCAAAAATCGATCGATACAGACCCTGACAATGAAAGGCTTTGCCAATGCGCGGACGCACTGGCAAGGGCTTTTTCGGCTCCGAAAAAGAAGTCAGGCAGGCTTTGGCAACTTGACGGCAAACCGAACCACGAGATGAGGCAATACGCCGCTGCGCCTTATTCCGCGGGCGTTTCAACGCACGACGGATCGCCATTGGGCGGCCTTAATCGCACTATCGTTGGATGCTTTGACGTCGAATAAGAGATTGGAGTTTGATTTAAGTCATGAAGGCGCATGCCTGCCACTTGACTCCTGAGGACATAAGAAAAGTCAGGATGCGCCGGCATAGCGAAGAAATTTGCGCCTGCGGCGCTGCGCCTTACATCTCCGCCCTGAAGCGACGGAGCTTTACGGCGCGTTTGGGTAAAAGCTCCAATTCGGTCCGTCGACAGATGGCTTGCGCGGCATGGCGTTGTCCTTTCGTTGTCCTTGGTCAGGGCAGCATAAAGGAAACGGCAGGCGGCAAGCGGCCGCAAAACCCGCCGCACCCGTCCCTCCGACACGCCGCGTTGGAAATTTTTTACACATTTCACATGGAGTTTTCACCTGCCGGCGCGTCATTTGGCCGACATCGTTAGTGGTTAACCATTACAATGGAGCCTCAGGGCAGAGTAGGCCGCGTCCGTCGCCGGTCAGTTCCTGCTTCGGGCGGCATCCTCCAAACAGGTTCGGCCATTGAGACCGCCTGTTTTTTTTATTTGTGAAGCGCCCCTTTCCTTTTTCAGATCCATTCATCGAGACGCAGCAGCGCAGCAGGTTTTCTTCGAATGTCCAGTCAGACACTCACGAAATTCAAGGACCGGCTTTTCGGTCCCTCCACCGAAAGCACCCGGCCGCAGCATCCCCGGGGCAGAACGCCTGCCGCCGCCCTGGCGCTTTTCGTGCTCTCGATCTTCATTCCCTTTGAACGCGCCTTCTGGCAGAACGTGATCGCCCGCCGCCGCGAGCTCTATCCGCATGTCGACTTCGATCACCTGCGGTTTTCCGACGTGCTGCGGCTCATCATCCAAACCCTGTTTCTGGCGGTCTTCACCGCCATCCCCTTCCGGGCCTTTCGCGAACAAAACCCGGTCGCGCGGTTCATCGCTTTCTCGATAAAGACGGCTTCGCGCGTGGGAGAGGCGATCGGCCGCGCGGGCGGCAGCCTCATCTTCCGGATCGGCGCCAACGTCGTGCGCGGCCGCCGCCGGGTGGGCCAGCAGCAGGCCGTCAAGTACCAGAACGCAGGCTTCTGGGCAGCCGGCATCATCGCGGGCATTCTGGCTGCGATCTGCATCACCCAGCCCTTTAATGTGCAGGGCCAGGTGATCTTCCTTTCGATCGTGCTCTTTTCGGCCTGGTCGCTCACCCACATTAAGGCGCGCATCTCGCTCATGCTGCTTTTCGTGCTTTCGGTGACGGTCTCGGGACGCTACCTGTGGTGGCGCTACACGTCGACCATTCACGCGGAAAGCGCGATCGGCCTCATTCTCTCGTGCCTGCTGCTTGCGGCCGAGACCTATGCCTTCATCGTCATGGTGCTCGGCTACTTCCAGGTCTGCTGGCCCCTGGACCGCCGCCCGAAGAAGCTGCCCGCCGACCGCAGCACGTGGCCCACGGTGGACGTCTACATTCCCACCTACAATGAGTCGCTCGAGGTGATCAAGCCCACGGTCTTTGCCGCACGCAACCTGGACTGGCCTGCGGACAAGCTCAACGTCTACATTCTCGACGACGGCAGCCGCGACTGGGTCGAAGCCTTTGCCCGCGAGGCCGGCGTGCACTACATCAAGCGCGAAGAACACAACCACGCCAAGGCGGGCAACATCAACAACGCGATGAAGCACACCACGGGTGAATTCATCACGATCTACGACTGCGACCATGTGCCCTCTTCGGACTTTCTCACAAGCACCATGGGGTGGCCCGTCAGCGACAGCCGCATCGCGCTCGTGCAGACGCCGCATCACTTCTACTCGCCCGATCCCTTTGAGAAGAACCTGCACCTTGAGCGCGGCATGCCCTTTGAGAACTCGCTTTTCCACGACTACATCCAAAAGGGCAACGACACCTGGAACGCGGTCATGTTCTGCGGCTCGAACGCCGTAATGCGGCGCGCGGCGCTCGAAGAGATCGGCGGCATCGCCGTGGAGACGGTGACCGAGGACGCGCATACTTCGCTTAAGCTCGACCGGCGCGGCTGGAAGTCGGCCTGCATCTCCAAGCCGCTGGCTTCAGGGCTATCCACCGAATCGCTTTCGGCGCACATCGGGCAGCGCATCCGCTGGGCGCGCGGCATGATCCAGATCTTTCGCCTGGACAATCCGCTGCTGCGCAAGGGCCTCACGCTGCCGCAGCGCCTGTGCTTTTTAAACGCGATGATCCACTTCCTGCACGGGCTGCCGCGCATCATCTTCCTGGTGGCGCCGCTGCCGTACATGTTCTTTGACATCTACGTGATCTACGCGACGGCCGCGGCGATCTTCGCCTACGTGATTCCGCACATGGTGCATGCGGCGATCACCAACCAGCAGCTGCAGCGCGGCTGGCGCTATCCGTTCTTGGGCGTCGTGTACGAGACAGTGCTTTCGTGGTACATCCTGCTGCCCACCACCGTGGCGCTCATCTTCCCGCACAAGGGCAAGTTCAACGTCACCGCCAAGGGCATGACGATTGACAAGAAGTATGTCGACTGGCGCATCGCCGCCCCCACGCTCGTGCTGATGGCTTTAAACGTCGTGGGGCTGGCGATCGGCATCTACAAGACCGTGACGGCCGCAGACCCCCAGATCTCCACGCTCGTGATCAACATCGGCTGGATTGCCTACAACCTTCTGGTGCTGGGTGCGGCCTTTGCCGTTGCCGTCGAAGAGGTGATGGCGCATCCGCTGCCGCGCGTGCCGCTCAAAGCGGGCGCCGTCATCCTCGGCGAAGACGGCAGCCGGACCGCGGTGAGCGTGGTCGAATTCAGCCAGAAGGAAATCGTTCTCAACATCCGCGGCCTGACGGCAGGCGCACCCGTGCGCTTTGAGATGACCGGCAACGGCCACACCGACGTCTTTAACGCGATCGTTGCCCGTGAAGCCAAGGGCTTTACCGAACTGAACCTTGTTTTTGCTTCGATTGAAGACGAAATCCGTTTCAATCGCCAGACTTTTGCACGCGAAGGCCACTGGGGCGACAAGTTCGACAACCATGTCGACGACCGCTTCGTCACAGGCTTTCTGCGTTTGGTCGGCTTTGCCGCCTACGGCTTCAAGTCGCTTGTTGAATTCATGCCCGGTCCGGCGGGCCGTCTGCTGCGCGGCTTCGTGAGTTTTCTGCCGCGTCTGCCCAAAGCCGCCCCCGGTCTTTAAT
>CALXOY010000035.1 GCA_944390145.1 uncultured Duodenibacillus sp. | reverse complement strand
TTGCCCTTGGCCTCTGCAAGGATGACAAGGCGCATAGCCTGAAAGTGGCTTTGAATCGCGTTGTAACCCCTGATCAGCCCCGCAAGCCGGGGCGTCCGCGGAAGTGGCCGAAGCCCGTCGGAGAGTTTGTCGGCCCCAAGCGGCCTGTTGGTCGTCCTCGCAAGCACAAACAGCCCGAAGAAAAGCCAGAAGGCTCGCCAGCCTGTTAGCTATAGTTCATCAGACTGGGAAACTTTTAATTGCTCCTTTGAAAAAAGCATTGAAATTTCTTTGTCAGCACTCTAAACCATGAAGTAACTATAGGGTCAGGGGTGCTTTTTGGAATAATTTTCGGGCAGCAAGCGTTGCTTGAATTGCCGCCTGTGCTCATTGTTTGAAAGAGCCTCACCAAGGACTCTGGCTATGGTTGGGAGCAACACGCCATGGCGGTCAACAAAAGCGGTGGCAAGCATCAGTCTTGTGTCCTGAAGTCGTGACGAGACCGATGCAGCAACAATGAGCTGAGTTCGACAGAGATACGCTAAGGCTCATAGGCGAATTCTTAAGTGATCTCCAAAACGAAGTTTGATTTGTCCATTCAGAATTCCAAGATAGAGAAGTGAAGAGGCCGAACGGATAACGAAGGTTTTCAATCCAAAAGGCGGCCTGGCAAGATCGCAAGAGAGGCAATCCGCAAAATTTTGGCGCTCGGTGTCAGAGATGATTAGCCGTGCCGCAGGCCTCTAATCGAGAATGGCCGGCTGTTCTAGGCCAGCAGCTTCAACCGCGTTGAGATTCACGGAGATCTTGAAGAAAACCGCATCCGCACCAGACTGAGGCGCTTGCAGCGCTTTTGCCGGCTGCTTTGCGGCAAGCCAAGCCGACCGGAAAGAGCTGCAGGCGCACTGCGGCCTTCTAAACCGCATGCGCATAAAGCAAGAAGCCGCCGGCAAAGCGGGCGGCTTCTCAAGCGGGTGCGGTCAAGCGGTTACTTGACGATCACGGCCTTTTTGGCGGGATTGACCACCAGGTTGGGCTTTGTTTGCGAGGGCGAGGGCAGGGGCTCAATGTGAGCGCCCTTGCCGTAGCGCTTGCGAAGATCGTCAACGTAGCCGAAGTCAAGCGCACGCTGCGTGCAGGCTTCCACACAGACGGGCTTGCCGCCTTTGGAGATGCGGTCGACGCACGCATCGCACTTTGTCATCTTGTGCGCGTTTTGATCAAGCTGGGGCGCATGGTAGGGGCAGGCCATCGCACAGGCGCCGCAGCCGATGCACTTCTTGCGGTCGATGAGAACGAGGCCGCCGAGTTCCGGGTGCTTGGCGTGCGCCTTGGTCGGGCACACCTTCACGCAGGCCGGATCGTCGCAGTGGTTGCACGACACGGACACGTACCCGTGAAAAACGTCCTGATGCCAGGCGCCGCTCATGCGGTCCTGCCGCCAGGAGCCTGACTCATAACCTAGGACGTGACGGAAGAACCGCCCATCCTCCAAACCGTTCTTGTCTGCACAAGCAATTTGGCAGGCCTTGCACCCGGTGCAGCGGGATGCGTCGAAATAGAATCCGTATTGCTTCATTTGACTTCTCCCGTATTAGATCTTCTTCACTTCCACCAGGTTGGTGTGCGACGGATTGCCCTTGGCAAGCGGAGAGGCGTCAAGCATCGTAAGCGTGTTGACGCAAGCGCCCTTGTCCACGCCGTCCTTATCCGGGTTGTACCAGGCGCCCTGCGGCATGGCCACCAAGTGCGGGATGATGCGGTTGGTCACGAAAGCGGGAATCTCCAGAACGCCGCGGTCGTTGAAGACGCGGACGCGATCGCCCGTCTTGATGCCGCGCGGCTTGGCGTCAACCGGATTGATCATCAGCTGGTCGGGATGAGCAGCACGCAGCCACGGCACGTTGTGGTACGTCGAATGCGTACGCCCTGCGCCGTGGTAGCCGTAAAGCTCAAGCGGGTACTTCTTTTCGGAAGCGTCGCCCTGACCGATCATTTCCTTGGTAGCGATAAACTGCGGGATCGGATGGATTTCCTGACCTTTTTGCTTGGGCAGCTCCCACGTTTTGGCGATTTCCGCCAGCCGTTCGGAATAAATCTCGATCTTACCGGTAGGCGTGGGCAGCGGATTCTTCTTCGGGTCTTCGCGGAAGGCCTTTAGAACAATGCCGTCGTCGTTGCCCATGCGGTACTTGACAACGCCCTGCGCCCAGAACTTGTCAAAGCTTGGGAATTTGCCGGCGTCGGCAAGCCCCTTGGCCTTTTGAACCGTCTGCTCGTAGCCCCAGCGCAGCCATTCCTTGTAGGTGCGGCCTTCGGTGTACTTGTCTTCCACGCCGAAGCGCTTGGCCATTTCGCGCATGATCTCAAAGTTCGGACGCTGCTCCCACTGGATGTCGGCAGCCTTCGGGCAAGCAACCAGGTAGTTGTAGTCGCCCACGGCGTACGCATCGGCCTCAAGGTCGTCGATTTCCTGGTTCATCGTGTCGGGCAGCAGGTAGTCGGCGAACTTGGCGCTCGGCGTCATCTGGTTATCCACAACCACGATGGTTTCCACGAGCGACTCGTCTTCAAGAATCTTGCGCAGCTGGTTGATGCCGCCATGCTGGTTGATGAGCGTATTGCCCTGCGTGTTCCAAATGAACTTGATGTTGTGCGACAAATGATCAACACCGCGCACAGCCGAGTTCTTAGCGGTCATCGACTTGGCGTCGGTTATGGCCTTGGGCCAGAGGAAGATCGGGAAGGACGCCTTCACCGGGTTCTTGCCGGTGGGAAGAGCCGTATCGATGCCATAGGAGTCGCCTTCGCGTGCGCCCGTGTTGGTGCCGGGCAAACCCACCTGGCCGGTGAGCAGCGCGAGCATCGCAATCGAGGTCGACTGCGTTTCACCGTTCATGCGGCGCTGCGGACCCCAGCCTTGGGAGATGAAGCAGGGCTTGGTGGTCGCGATTTCCTTTGCCAGACGCTCGATCGTTTCCACCGGAACATTTGTAATGCGGGAAGCCCAAAGCGGCGTCTTGGGCGTTTTGTCTTCGCCTTTGCCCAGGATGTAGCTCTTGTAGTCGCTTCCTTTAGGTGCGGACTTCGGCAGCGTTTTTTCGTCGTAGCCGACGCAGTACGTGTCAAGGAACTTCTGATCGACCAGATTTTCCGTGATCATCACATAGGCCATGCCGGCAGCCAGTGCAGCGTCCGTGCCAGGACGGATCGGCACCCATTCCGCGTCGCGGCCGGCAAGCGTGTCGGTGCGAATCGGGTCAATGACCACCATGCGGGCCTTGCCCAGACGCAGCGCCTCGGCAAGCTCCCACGTCTGCCCGCCGCCCGACGCGCGTGTCACGGCAGGGTTGTTGCCGAAGGTGACGTAGAGCTTGGCGTTGCGGATCTGGCTCATATAGGAGCCGACGCCGGGATTGTTGCTGCGCACGGCGCCGTAGCCGAAGCCGCCGAACATGTACGGCCAGACGTTCTGGATGCAGGCGGCCGAGTAATCGCTGTACCAGCCGATGTTGCCGCCAATCAGGTTGAAGAAGCGGAAGGTGCAGTTGCGGTTGTTGAAAAGGCTGTAGTTGCCCGAGCCGTGCATGAGCAGGATCGCTTCGTTGGTGTGCTTGGCAATCGTATCCTTGAGTCGAGCGGCAATTTCGTCGAGCGCCTGATCCCAGGAAATTTTCTCGAACTTGCCTTCGCCGCGCTTGCCCACGCGCTTCATCGGGTACTTCAGGCGTTCAGGCGCATAGAGGCGCTGGCGGATCGAGCGGCCGCGGTGGCAGGCGCGCACCTGCGGAAAGTCCTTGCCGACTACACCGGCATTCGGGTCGCCCGTGTTGTCCGTTTCAATCCGGATCACGCGTCCGTTTTTCGAGACGCAGCGCAGCAGGCAACGGCTGCCGCAGTTAATCGAACAGGCTGACCAAGTGATGGTTTCAGCGTCGGCAGCCGCAGCGGCAACCGCCTGGCTGACAGGCGATAACGTAAGGCCGGTCGTGGAGCCCAACAGCGCCGAGTGGCTTAGAAATGCTCTTCTGGAAAGCATGGGAGTCATCTTCCTTTGAGAAGCTCGTCAGCGCGACAGCGAGCCGGGCGGCTCAAGCGCGTGAGAAAAGCAAACCTTTGATGACGGTGCTTCTCTTCTTTTATGGAGGCTTGCTTTCTTGGGATTTGCGAGCAGTCTAGCGCACCTATAAGTTACTCGTTATGCAAATTGATACATAACGATGGCTTTCTCCGAGTGATTTTTTGTAGACAAAGGAGTTTTTTTCTGTTGGCACGGCAGTAGAGTGCCATTAAACGACTTATTTGCATCCTGTGAGATTGCGCCAGTGCCAAACCGCAAGCTCAACTCAGCTTAAATGTATCTGGCGCGGCATCAAGGCCGCAAAAACCTTGATGCGCCGGCTTGCCGAGAAGGGGATTCTCGGTCATCATCATGACCATCGAAAAGCCCATCCCGCCTGCCGCTCCGAGGCCCGCAAAGAGGCCGGGTAGGGGATTAGCTTTAAATATTCAGACACCCGCGTCTTTCTCCGCTTGGTTTAGGGAGAAAGGCCGGGCGCTTTTTTTGCCCGAAAACGGAGTTTTTAGAAAGTTGCGCAGTCCTTGGGATGGATCGACAATTGAAAAACCGCACCCGAGGCATGTCGGAGCAAGCCTCAGAAGGTGCGGGTCGGTCTCTACCTTTCTAGGAGAACTCTAACTGCGGGCGGTGCTTACCAGCGGCAGCCCGGGCCGTAGCCATAGTCGCCGTAGCCGTGGCGCGGACCATGCCAACCCCAGCGGTCGCCGCGAGCCCATCCGCAGCCGGGACCGTAGCCGTCGCTGCCGCGAGCCCAGCCGCAACCGGGACCGTAACCCCAGTCACCACGGTGTCCGCGGAAGTGATGGCGCGGGCCGGGACCGTATCCGCGGCCCATGCGCATGCCGGCGCCGGGTTCATAGCGATCCAGGAAGTCCTGTTGCTCGGTTGTGAGGCTCTTGTCGAGCGTCGCGCGGGCGGCGGCAATGCCTTCAAGCATGTCGGCGCGGGCCTTCATGTGGTCGGCGCGCAGCTTCATGGCTTCTTCACGCGAGGTCGGACGCTTGGCGTTCTTGTCGTGCCATGCCCAGTGGTTCTGCGCGAGTTTCTGGCGTTCGGCCACGTACTTGTCAAAGGAGGCCTTGCCCTGAGCGTTGAGATTCATTTCCTGAGCAAGTTCGGCGTAGACGTCGCCCATCTGCTGTGCGCACGGGGGAACTTCGGGAGCCGATGCTGCAAGAGCGATTCCGGTCGTACCGGTGGTGATGACAAACACGGCTGCTGCAAACGTAGTCTTGACTGTCATTTTCTTTCCTCTTTCAATTTACCCGACCGGTTGAAACACCCGCCGACCGGAACCCTTACACCTGGGAAGCTTTTTTGGATCTGCATCTTCAAAAGCATTCCTTTTCTTGATTTGAACTTAATGCTTGGGCTCACTGCTGTCCAAATTGAAAATGTGCATTTCGGCCTGAGCTAAGAAAATTTCCTTTTTATTTAAGGGATTGCAATTCAGGGCTCCAAAGTAGCCCCCCGTTTGCAATTACAAGGGTAATTGCGCTTGCTCCCAGGCGTTTGGTGGCCTTTCTACAGTCCTTTTTCCGGCCTTTAAGCGCACGTCGGGATGATCCAGCCAGGTGTG
>CALXOY010000034.1 GCA_944390145.1 uncultured Duodenibacillus sp. | reverse complement strand
CGAGATAGGCCTCGTTGATGGTGTTGAAGTTGCGCACCTTGGCGCCCGGGACCTTCTCGGCGCGCATCGAGCCCGAGGTGCCGATCTGCGCGCACAGCGTGCAGTTTTCAAGATCCTTGACGTCCTTGATCTTGTCCTTGTCCTCGGCTCTCACCAGAATCGAAAGGCCCGAGAGATAGTAGGGCTTGGAAAAGAGCACGCGCTTGGCGCGCTCGGGCGTGATCGTAAAGGAGGATGCACCCACGTCGGTGATGCCGGTCAGAATCGAGGGGATGATCGCATCAAACCCCATGTTCGTGACTTCAAGCTTGCGGCCCATCTGGGCGGCCGCGTAGTTGAGCAGGTCGATTTCAAAGCCGACGAGCTTGCGCTGCTCGCTGTCAAAGAAGACAAAGGGCGGATAGGTGCTCTCGCAGGCCATGCGCAGAACCTTCCCGTCCTGCGCATGCGCGGACGCCGCGGCGCAGAATGCGGTTGCAGCGCAGACGGCTGCAAGAATGGATTTTTTCATGTTGCCTCCCTGTAGCGGCGGTGTTGGTGTTTTTATGTTCTGCAAAGACTAACAACAAACGCTGCCGCGGAAAATACGGTGTTTCTGCTAGAAAACACGCGTTAGATCATGCGGGCATAAAAAACGCACCCGCAGGAATCCAATCCTTTGAGGGTGCGTTTTTTTGCGTCCGGTGCCTGCGGCCTACTTTTTTGGACTGCAGCAGGACTTGCCGCATGAGCAGCCCGAACAGCCCGAACTGCAGCTGCAGCCCCTGCCGCCCGAGCAGGAGCACCCGCCCTTTCCCTTGAGAAGCCGCACAAACGCCAGCACGAAAAGCACGGCGACAATCGCAAGCAGCAGCCAGCTCACAGCATTCATTTTCCGCTCCTCAAACAAAGCCCAGCGCAAGGCCCGCCATGCGCACCACAAAGGCAAGCACCCAGGCGATCACGCATTGGAAAACCACGACGCCCAGCGCCCACAGTCCGCCCAGCTCGCGCTTGATCGTTGCGACGGCCGCCACGCACGGCGTGTAAAGCAGGCAGAAGATCAGCAGGCAGGCTGCGGTGAGCCCCGTGAGAACCGCGTGCAGCGCTTCGGGCGAGCCAAAGAGAACCGAGAGGCTGCTCACAACGCTTTCCTTGGCCATGAAGCCGCCGATCAGGGCCGTGCAGATGCGCCAGTCGCCAAAGCCCAGCGGCGAGAAAACCGGGGCGATCCAGCCCGAGACGACCGAGAGCATGGAAAGCTGCGGGTCGTCAACCGGGTTGAAGCGGAAGTCAAAGCTTTGCATGAACCAAATGATGATCGTCGCCACAAAAATCACGGTGAAGGCGCGCTGCAGGAAGTCGCGGGCCTTGTCCCAGAGCAGCAGCGCCACGTTGCGCGCGCCCGGCATCCGGTAGTTGGGCAGCTCCATCACAAAGGGCATCGCCTCGCCCTTGAACATCGTCGAGCGCATCAGTAGCCCCATGCAGATCGCAACGATGATGCCCAGCAGATAGAGCGCGATCATCACCAGAGCGCCTTTGCCCGGGTAAAACGCCGCCACAAAGAAGGCGTAGATCGGAAGCTTCGCCGAGCAGCTCATGAAGGGCGTGAGCAGAATCGTCATGCGCCGGTCGCGCTCGGACGGGAGCGTGCGGCTTGCCATCACCGCGGGAACGGTGCAGCCGAAGCCGATCAACATCGGCACGATGCTGCGGCCCGACAGGCCGATTTTTCGCAAGAACATGTCCATCACGAACGCCACGCGCGCCATGTAGCCGCTGTCCTCCAAAAAGGACAGGAAAAAGAAGAGCACAACGATCGTGGGCACGAAGCTCACCACGCTGCCGACGCCGTTGAAGACGCCGTCGATGATGAGCGAATGAATGGAGCTGTTGACGTCAAGCTGCGTCAGGAGACCGTCGACGTATTCGGTGAGCCAGCCGATCCCCGCGTCAAGCAGGTCGGAAAGCCACGCCCCCACCACGTTGAACGTGAGCCAGAAGACGACCGCCATGATCGCGATGAAGGCGGGAATGGCGGTGTAGCGGCCCGTGAGGATGCGGTCGATGCGCTGGCTTCGCAGGTGCTCGCGACTTACCTGGGGCTTGACAACCGTCTGCGCGCAGACCCTGTCGATGAAGCTGAAGCGCATGTCGGCGATGGCGCTTGCCCGGTCAAGCCCGCGCTCGGACTCCATCTGCTTCAAGATGTGCTCGATCGTGCGCTTTTCGTTGACCTCAAGCCCGAGCCGCTCGATGATGAGCGGATCGCCCTCGGCGATCTTGCTTGCGGCAAAGCGCAGCGGGATGCCCGCCATTTTGGCGTGGTCCTCGATGAGGTACATGAGCCCGTGCAGGCAGCGGTGCACGGCGCCGCCGTGGTCGTTGATGTCGCAGAAGTCGTGCACGGCGGGCGTTTCCACATAGCGCGCGGCGTGCAGGGCGTGCTCGACCAGCTCTTCAATGCCCTCGCCCCTGCTTGCTGAAATCGGCACCACGGGGATGCCGAGCAGCGCCTCCATTTCGTTGACGCGGATCGAGCCGCCGTTTGCCGACACCTCGTCCATCATGTTGAGCGCAAGCACCATGGGGCGGCCGAGCTCCATGAGCTGCAGCGTGAGGTACATGTTGCGCTCAATGTTGGTCGCATCGACGATGTTGATGATGACGTGGGGGTTTTCGCGCAGGATGAATTCGCGCGTGACGATCTCCTCGCTCGTGTAGGGCGAGAGCGAGTAGATGCCCGGCAGGTCGGTGACCAGCGCCTCTTCGTGGCCCACGATGCGGCCGTCCTTGCGGTCGACGGTGACGCCCGGAAAGTTGCCGACGTGCTGATTGGACCCGGTGAGCTTGTTAAAAAGCGTCGTCTTGCCGCAGTTCTGGTTGCCCGCAAGCGCAATGCGCACCGTCTCGTCGGTCATGATGGGCGGCAGGCGCGTGCCGACCGAGCCCTGCTCCGAATAGCCCGGGTGGTCGATTTCCAGGGGCTTGGCGGGTGCATGCGCACGCGGCTCCTCCTTGCGGACATCGGTCACGGCGATCTGCGCGGCCTCGGCCACGCGCAGCGTGAGTTCGTAGCTGCGGATGCGCACTTCAATGGGGTCGCCCATGGGGGCCCGCTTGATGAGCATGACGGTGGCCTGCGGAATGAGCCCCATGTCGAGAAAGTGCTGGCGCAGGGCTCCCTGTCCGCCCACGCTTTCCACCGTGGCGCTCTGGCCGACGGCAAGTTCATTGAGAGTCGTCATTTGATGTTTATCTTCTCCGGGAAGGCGCCATTTTAGTCCGGCCGCAGGCCCTTAATCGTCTTGAAATGGTCAATGCGGCGGGCGAAGGCCCGCGCGGCGCCGTCGCCCGATACATTCGTTCAAGATTTTTGCCAAATCTTGCGCATCTACTTCGAAAGGCGTATTGCCAGTTTCTTAAAATTGCATTAAAAATGCGTGCGGCGCTTCAAATGAACTTGAAGCACGCAGTGTTGAACTGCATGGCCCATACCTCTTAGAAACTGTTAGAAACTCAGATCCCATCCCAAAACAGGAGATTGAACATGAAGTTTGCTGCTTCTCTTGCGGCTGCTGCCGCCGCCATGATGATGTGCGCCACGGTGAGCGCCGCCGGCATGCCTCCGCAGATTCCGCATCCGATCGACGCCTACAAGATCACGGACGCCAACAACCCCTGCGTGATGTGCCACGGCGACCAGTCCAAGATTGGTCAGGCCAAGGTTGCAGGCCAGCCCTCCGCCATGCCCGCCGACCACTTCGTGAAGGGCCAGAAGAAGGCTGATCCGATGCACAACAACTGCACGATGTGCCATCAGCTGAAGAAATAATTTCTTCACTGCGCCCGCAAACCCGCAGGCCGGGTTGACCCGGGCGCAAAAAACGCCGCCGAAGCTCTCATGGCTACGGCGGCTTTTTCATGCGCGCAGCCGGTCTTGCGGCTGCGCCTGAACTTTATTTTCCGAGCACGTAGAGCGCGTAGCGCACGAACATGCTGCAGGCCACCAAAAGCCCCTCCTCGTCAATGTCAAAGTAGCCGTTGTGGTTGGGCTTGTCGGTGCCGGGTTTTTCGCTGTGCGTGCCGAAGTACAGGAACGCCCCCTTGCAGTGCGGCAGGTAGTCGGCGAAGTCCTCGGCCATCATGGACTTCGGATAGGCGAAGTCGACGTTTTCCGCGTCGACAATCGAGGCGGCGACGTCGCGCACCTCGGCGGCGGCCTCGGCGTCGTTGATGAGCGGATTGGAGTAGCTCTTGATCGTCACTCGTGCCTCAGCGCCGAGCATTGCTGCGGTTGATGTGGCGATGTCGGTGAGGCGTTTGTTGACGAATTCGCGCACGGCCGGATCAAACGTGCGCACGGTGCCCTCGAGCTCGGCCTCTTCGGCCACAATGTTGTACTGCGTGCCCGCCGTCATCTTGCCGATGCCGAGCACGACCGACTGCATCGGATCGGTGCTGCGCGCCACGATGCTTTGCAGCGACGTCACGATCTGCGCGGCGGCGTAGAGTGCATCCACCCCCTTGTGCGGCATGGAGACGTGCGCCCCCCTGCCCTTCACCTCAATGCGAAAGAAGTCGCAGGAGGCGTTCAAGGGGCCTGGTGCGGTGCCCACCCTGCCCACGGGCAGCGTGTTGGTGACGTGGCTGCCGTAGATGCGGTCGACGCCCTGCAAAAGCCCCGCCGACACGAACTGACGCGCCCCCTGCCCGATCTCCTCGGCCTGCTGAAAGAAAAAGCGCACTTCTCCCGCAAAGTCGTTTTCCATCGACTTGAGGATGCGCGCGGCGGCCAGAAGCGTCGCCGTATGCCCGTCGTGGCCGCAGGCGTGGCAGAAGCCCTTGTTCTGGCTTGCGTACTCGCAGTCCTTGAGATCATCCATGCCGAGCGCGTCCATGTCGGCGCGCAGCGCGACGATGCGCGTCGGGCCGCCGGCGGCCTTTTTTCCAACAAGCCGGGCATAGACGCCCGTCTCGCCCACACGGCGGTGCTCCAGTCCGATTTTGTCGAGCTCCTCCTCAATGCGGGCGGCGGTTTTGAATTCGTGCAGGCTCACCTCCGGATGCGCATGAAAGTAGCGGCGCATCTGCACGATGTAGTCCTTTTGCTGCAAAACAACGGGATCGATTGCCATGGCTGGAAAACATTCCTTTCTGAAAAGTCAAACAGCCGCTGCAGGAGCTCTTTGAAGCTTCAAAAATCCCTGCGCGCGGCCGTGCAATGTGTGGTTTGAATCCCCGGTCAGTACGTGTACTTCTCGGAACCCGGCCAGACGGGCTTGAAGGCGCCCTTGTAGACCGTCATGAGGGTCTTGGCCGTCTCCGGCGTGTGATAGGCCGCCACCACCTTCTTGTAGACGGGGTTATCCTTGTCGGCGCTGCGGGCGACGATCACATTAAAGAGTTGGCTCACGTTGGGATTGCTGCTGTCGATGTTTTCCGTGTAGATCGAATCCTTCTGTGCGTCGAGCCCCGCCGTATAGGCGTTGCCGCCGTTGATGAGCGCTGCGGCCACATCGGGGAGGATGTTGGCAAGCACGCCGGACTCGGCTTCGCGGATTTCGATCTTGACGTTGTACTTGGTGATGTCGGTCTTGGCCGGCACATAGCCCTTGGCCGGATCGCAGACGATGAGGCCCGCGGACTCCAGCACCTTGAGCGCACGGCCGCCGTTGGTGAGGTCGCTCGGGATGGCGATCACGTCGCCGTCCTTGATGTCCTTCATCGACTTGATTCTGTCCTTGTTGTTGAACACGCGCAGGGGCGTGATCAGCGTGTCGCCGATCGCTTCAATCTTGTAGCCGTTGCGCTTGATGTCGTTGGCAAGATAGGCCTTGTGCTGGAAGGCGTTCAGGTCGATTTCGCCGTCGGCAAGCGCACGGTTGGGCGTGGCGTAGTCGGAGTACTTGACGAGCTCGACCTTGATCTTGTCCTTCTTGAGCAGGTCGTTCACAGTATCCCACTGTGCGTTGTAGTCGCCCACGACGCCCACCTTGACGACGGTGACGCCGCCTTCGGCCTTCTTGTCGTCCCCGCAGCCGGTGAGCGACGCAGCCATCAGGGTGCAGGCAGCGGCGCATGCTGCAAGCTTCACCCACGGTGCACGAATGGAAATCATTGTTTTTCTCCCTCTTCTATTTGAAAAATTCTTTTTGGAGCGTCAGTGCGTCGACTTCTTGATGATGATGCTGCCGATGAACTGAAATACGCTGATGATAAGCAAAATCACGATCACCGTAAGCCAGATCATGTCACGATAGCCCATCTGGTAGCCGTAGCGGATGGCGAAGTCGCCCAGGCCCCCCGCGCCGATCGCGCCCGCAATGGCGGTGATGCCCACCAGGCTCACAAAGGTGATCATGGTGACGCGCGTGATGCCCGGAATGCTCTCGCGCAGATACACGCTCAGAATGATTTCGCGCGGCGAAAAGCCCATCGCCTGGCTCGCTTCAATCAGCCCGTGGTCAATGTCGGCGAGAACCGATTCGATCTGGCGCGCAAAAAAGGGCACGGTGCCCGCCACGAGCGCCACGAAGGAGCCGGTGACGCCCGAACCCGTTCCCACCAGAAAGCGGCTCACGGGGATGAGCAGCACGATCAGGATGATGAAGGGGATCGAGCGGATGATGTCGATTGCGCGGTCAAAAAAGGTGAAGACGATGCGGTTTTCGAGAATGCCGCCCGGCCGGCAGACGGTGAGCAGCACGCCAAGCGCGACGCCGAGCACCCAGGCGATCGTGCCCGAGACGGCAAGCATCGTAAAGGTCTGGCCGATGCAGTTGTAGAACTCGCCGCTCAAACGCTCGAAGTTCGGCATCAAAGCATTAACGAAGTCCATCTTTCAACACCTCCACGAAGACGCCGTTTTGCGTGAGATAGTCCTGGGCGGCCTCCACGGCCTGCTTTTCACCGGTGAGCACCACGCCGAGCTTGCCGACCGAAGAGCCCCGGATGAAGTCGATGTTGCCGTAGACGATGTTCGAGCGCACCTTGAAGCGCTCGTAAAGCGCCACGATCATGGGTTCGCCCGCAGAGCCCCCGGTGTAGGTGAGCAGCAGAATCCTGCCCGAGCCTCCCATCTCGCTGTCAAGCTGGCCGCTTTGCACGAGCTCGAGGAAGGTCTTCACATTGTTGGCGGTGTTGATGAAGTCCTTGGTGAGCTCGGCCTTCGGGTGGGCAAAGATGTCGGTGATCGAGCCTTCTTCGACAATGCGGCCCTTTTTCATCACGGCCACGCGGTCGCAGATTTCCTTGACAACCGACATCTGGTGCGTGATGACGACGATCGTGAGCTTGAGCTTGCGGTTGACCTCTTTTAAAAGATTGAGGATCGAGTGCGTGGTCTGGGGGTCAAGCGCGCTTGTGGCCTCGTCGCACAGGAGCACCTTGGGGTCGTTTGCAAGCGCCCGGGCAATGGCCACGCGCTGCTTCTGGCCGCCCGAGAGCTGCGCGGGATAGGCGTTTTTCTTGTCGGAAAGATCAACGAGCGCAAGCAGACTTTCGATCTTGCGCGCCCTGGCCGCCTTGTCGAGGTCGGAGTGGCGCAGCGCCATGGCGATGTTGTCAAAGACCGTGCGGCTCGGCATCAGGTTGAAGTGCTGGAAGATCATGCCGATGCGCCGGCGCACGACGCGCAGTTCGGCGTCGTTGAGCGACGTGAGGTTCGTGGAGTCGATCACGACTTCGCCCGAGGTGGGGCGCTCAAGCAGATTGATGCAGCGCACCAGCGTCGATTTGCCGGCGCCGGAAAAGCCGATGATGCCGAAGACTTCGCCCTGACGGATGGTGAGCGAGACGTCGTCGACGGCGGTCACCCTGCCGGCGTCGGTCTCAAAGGTTTTGGTGATGTGTCTGAGTTCAAGCATGTTGAAAAGGTGCTTTGTTCTTATTGCGTCGGGCCGGACGGCGGATTCAACGGTGGATTTTGGAAAGCCGGTCGGGGCTTTGGCGTCCGAACGGGATGTCCGTCGACTGTTGCTGCAGGGCATCCGGCGGGTTGAAGCAAATGGTGAGGTCAGCGCATGAGGTGCGAGCAGCAGTAGCGGATGAGTGCTGCAAAAGGTCGCAATGTCGCAATCGTCGTGGACATGAATGGTGTGGCGCTGCCGTTGATAAAACGAATACCGAAGTCTCGGATTTTGGCATGCCTTTGTCAAGTCATCTGTCAGGCTGATCAGGCGTTTCTTGAGGTATTGCCGGACACAGGAATGCCGGCGGCGTTTTTGCCAACGGGCGCCAAATCGCTTAAGCTCGGCGGCGTTTCAAACTTTCAGGCGGCATCCATGTCGGAGGGAAACCCGGTCAAACTCGGTCTTGTCATTGAAGGCGGCGGCATGCGCGGCATCTATGCTGCGGGCGTGCTCGACGTTCTGCACGACCTGCACCTGCCCTTTGAAGGCGTGATCGGCGTCTCGGCCGGAGCCATTCACGGATGCTCCTTTGTGTCCGGCCAGAAGGGCCGCAGCCTGCGCATTTACACGCGCTTTTGCCGGGATCCGCGGTTTTTCCGCTTCAGAAACTGGCTGCGCACCGGAAACCTGGTCGACAACGACTTCTGCTACCGCGAAATTCCCGAGTCGCTCGAGCCCTTTGACGAGGAGGCCTTCCAGCACTCCAAAATGGGCTTCTGGACGGTGAGCACCAACCTTGAGACGGGCAGGCCCGAATACATCCGCATGCGCCGCTGCAAGGGCGAAATGGAGCCGCTCATCGCCTCGGCGTCACTGCCCTATGTTTCGCGGCCCGTGCGCTATCAGGGAAAGCTTCTGTTGGACGGCGGCTGTTCGGACCGCATGCCGCTCAAGGCCTTCGAAGCCATGGGCTTCGCCCGCAACGTGGTGGTGCTCACGCATCCGGTCGAGCACAGCGTCAAGGACCGCGACGCCGCCCTGGCCCGGCTTTTCTACCGCAAATATCCGGCCTTTTGCACCACCTTTGAAAACAGCCCCGTCGACTACGAAAAGACGCAGCGCTACCTCGCCGGACAGGCCGCCGCCGGCCGCATCTTTGTAATCCGCCCGCGCACGGCGATTCCCGTCGGGCGTCTTTCACATGACCCGGCTCAGATCGAGGCGGCCTACCGCATGGGACACGACGACGCAAGGCGCCTTTCGGCCGAGGCGGCGCACTGGTGCGCGGAGTTCACGCAGCCCAGGATTTAAGGGCTGACGCACTCCGCCATGCCGTTTGCTAAAAGCTGCCAAATCTTCCATCCGCGCAGTTTTCAGCATT
>CALXOY010000033.1 GCA_944390145.1 uncultured Duodenibacillus sp. | reverse complement strand
GGCTTCGTTTGCTGCTGTGTCCGCTCTGTTCGTTCTGCCGACCTACCCGACGCTTCTGGGCGCCGTGCAGATGGACGACACCGGCACGACCCGCATCGGCAAGTGGGTGTTCAACCACGCCTTCTTCCTGCCGGGCCTGCTCGCCATCGTGTTCTCCGTGGCACTCGGCTTTACCGCCTGCGCAGTCTTCTAATTGCCCTGTGATGCAGCGCTTCGCTTGAGGCGCTGCCCGACAGTCCAATAAAAGACTATGGTCCCCGTCAGAAATGGCGGGGATTTTCATTTCCGGTTGCAATTGCTTGCGCAACGCGCAGCATCCTCCGTGCTACGATCAGCGCACTATGCTTGACACCATCTCCACCATTGCCGTCTGGGCGATCCCGTCCATTCTCGCCATCACGATGCACGAAGCCGCGCATGGCTACATCGCCAAGCTATTTGGCGACCGCACCGCCTGGGTGCTCGGACGCGTCACGCTCAATCCAATCAAGCACATCGACCCGGTGGGCACGCTGCTCGTGCCGGGGGTGCTTCTGCTCGGGAGCCTCATCAGCGGCGGCTCGAGCCTGCTTTTCGGCTGGGCAAAGCCCGTTCCCGTCAACTTCCGGCTGCTGCGCAACCCTAAGACCGACATGATCTGGGTGGCGTTGGCCGGCCCCGGCTGCAACCTCGTGCAGGCGCTGCTGTGGACGCTTGCCTTGAAGCTCTTCATCGGCATGATGCCTTCGCAGGCTGCCGCACAGCTTCTCTTTGACTTTTGCTACGCCGGCATCTCGGTGAACCTCATGCTGATGGCCTTCAACCTGCTGCCGATCCTGCCTCTGGACGGCGGGCGCATCGTTTCGGGACTGCTGCCTTGGAAGGCGGCTGCGGCCTACCAGCGCAGCGAGCCCTGGGGCATGGGCATTCTTCTGATTTTGATTGTGACGGGGCTTGTGAGCTACTTCATCCGGCCGTTTTTGATGGCGGGCAGCTGGCTTGTGAACGCCGTTCTTTGACGCCCGGATGGTCGCGGGCCGGACGCATCCAACACGGCGCCAGAAGCTTCCTTTGAAACGGTTTGAAAAAACTTTTCCGGCAAAAGCCCCAAAGGTTGGGGTTTGCTCAAGTAAACTCAATAAATGTGCGCCCTGCAAGGGAGCAGGGCATCAACTGAAGCGTCAAGGAGAAGGACTGCCGGATGGCCCGTGATGTGAGCACTGTTTTCGATCCGCCGAGTGCCTGGCTCATGCGGTTTTCACCGTTGATCAAGCCGCATGCGCATGTGCTGGAGATTGCCTGCGGCAACGGCCGCAACACGCGGTTTCTGGCGGCTTTGGGCTGCAAGGTTTTCGCCGCTGACATCAACAGACCCGAAACAGTGCCCGGGGGAGTGCAGTTCATCCAAAGCGACCTGGAAAACGATCCCTGGCCGTTTGAGTTGGAGTCGTTTGATGCAGTGATAGGAATCAACTATCTCTGGCGTCCGCGTTTTGCCGATTTGTGCAAAACTTTAAAGCCGGGCGGTCTTTTTCTCTATGAGACGTTTACGCGTGCGCAAACCACGCTGGGCTTCGGGCCGAAGAATCCGCAGCACTTTCTCGAAGAGGGGGAGCTGCTGCGGCTCATCGCCTCCGATTGGCATATCCTTGCGTATGAAGACGGCCGCACGGGAAACGACCGGCACCTGCAGCGCATCGCCGCGGTACGGCCGGGAAAGGACATGCCGGTTGACGTTTGCGCCGCGCGCTAGTTGAAGACAACAGAATTCGAAGCAGACACCCATGGGCGGCGGGTGTGGGAAGCGCCGCCACAGGCTTGGAGCGACACTCAATGGCCAATACAACAACACTGACCGCCCCCGGACAGGGAGCCGGACTGGCGGAATGGCTTGAATACATCGGAAAAATCCATGAAAAGCCCATGGATCTCGGCCTTGAGCGCATGAAGGAAATGATTGCGCGCATGGGAATCGAGTTTGTCTGCCCGGTTTTCACCGTGGCCGGCACCAACGGCAAGGGAAGCACCTGTGCGCTTCTGGAGTCGGTGCTGCGCTATGCGGGCTACCGCGTGGGCATGCACACCTCGCCGCACCTGCTGCGCTTCAACGAGCGCTGCGTGATTGCGGGCGAGGAGGTCGACGACGCGACGCTCATTGCCGCCTTCAAGGAGGTCGATCAGGCGCGCGCCGGCATGACGCTCACGTACTTTGAGTTCACGGGCCTGGCGATCCTGCGCATCTTCCAGCAGGCCAATCTCGACGCCGTGATTCTGGAGATTGGTCTCGGCGGCAGGCTCGACGCGATGAACGCGATCGACACCGACTGCGCCATCCTCTGCAGCATCGGCATCGACCATGCGGCCTGGCTTGGCGACACCCGCGAAAAGATCGGCTGGGAGAAGGCCCACATCTTCCGTCACGGAAAGCCCGCCATCTGCACCGATCCCAATCCCCCGGAGACAGTGATCGACTACGCCCACGAGCTGCTCGCGCCCCTTTACATCTGGGGCAAGGACTATCACAGCTACCGCCACCACGGCCTCTGGGACTTTGAAATGGATCTGCGCTCGATGGCGACGATTCACACGACCGAGTGGCGCAACCTGCCCAAGCCCGCGATTTCCGGCGTGGCGCAGCTGCAAAACGCCGCAGGCGCCCTAGCCGCTCTGGCCGTCATGCAGGATGACCTGCCGGTGACGCGCTCGGCTGTGATCGAGGGCTTGGAAAACGTCGTGCTCGCCGCGCGCTTTGAGCGCGTCAAAAACGCCGACGAGACCGGCGCAAGCGTCACGATCGACGTGGGCCACAATCCGCAGGCAGCCCAAGTGCTCGCTGAGAACCTTGCTCGCGGCACAAACCCCGGCGAACACGCCTGGGCCGTTTTCGGCATGCTCGCCGACAAGGACATGGCTTCTGTTGCCAAGATCATGAACCGCCACATCGACCGCTGGTTTGTGACGGGGCTGCCCGGACCGCGCGGCGCAAGCTGCGAGGCGCTTTGCAAGGCGATGCAGACGGCGGGCGTGGACATGGGCAAGGTGGTGACCTGCCAGTCCGTGGACGACGCCCTGCGCAAGGCCCTTTCCGAGAGCGTCACCGAAGGGGCGGGGACTGTTAAAATCATTGGATTCGGCTCCTTCGTGACGGTTGCAGGGATCATGGAGTCCCTCAAGCATGATTTACGCGAAGAGCAGCTTGCGGCAGGCCAGTTGAAGTAGCTTCAAACGGCTGCGGCCGCAGCACTCAGGAGCCCGTCCCGGTGAGAATCGGGGTGCGGGCTCTTTTCGCGTGCTAAATTGACGTTGACGTTGACCGCCCCGCCGTGGTTCTTGACTAACGCATGATTGATAAATTCCAGAAACTTTTCGGTCCGAACCCGCCGCGTGCGACCTCGGCCCGCCCGAGCACCCTCTCCGAGGAGATGGAGCTTGCCGCAGGCGACGAGGAGCACCGCAGGCAGGTCGCGCGCGTCAAGAACAAGCGCCGCTTCATCGGGCTGCTGGCCATCGCCGCGGCCGTGGCGGTGGTGGCGCCCGGCCTTTTTGAGCCCAACGACATGTACGCAAGCCGCGGCGCCAAGCTCGAAATCCCGTCGCTGCAAAATGAAACCGCCGCCAAGGTGGTGTCGCTCAACATCCCCAAGGAAGTGAAAAAGCCCGCGGCAAACCTTGCGGGCGACGAGCCTGCGGCCGCAAAGAGCCTCAAAAGCGACAATCCGGTGACGGCCGGCGCCAAGCCCATCACCACCGCCGAGCAAAAGACCGCCGAACAGAAGACCGCTCCGGCCAAAGCGGGCGACGCTGCCAAAAAGACTGCGCAGCCCAAGAAGGAGGCGGCTGCGGCCGCGCAAAACGCCGCGCCGCTGCGCGCCGTCACCAACGGGCGCTACTACATTCAGGTGGTGGCCACAAGCCGCAAGGAGTCGGCTGAGAAGGTCGCGGGCGACCTGCGGCGCCTGGGGCTGCCGTGCTACACCGAGATCGTGCGCCGGCGCGGCAGCGATCTCTGGCGCGTGAGGGTGGGGCGCTTTGCCACCGAGGACGACGCCAGGCGTGCGCTTGACATTCTTGCCCTTAATGCCGTCAACAACGGCGGCATCCACAGCGAAACCAAATAAACCAAGCTATGAACGAAGTCGACTGGGTCATTCTGGCTGTCTTGTTTTTCTCGACGATCCTCGGGGTGTCGCGCGGCGTCGTGCGGGAGATTCTCGCCATTGCGGGCTGGGTGCTCGGCATCCTGCTGTCGCTGCGGTTTGCGCCGGAATTGGCCGAACTCATTCCGCTGCCCTCGGTTTCCATTCTGATCCGCACGGCTTTTGCGGCGGTGGGCATTGTGGTGGCAACGCTTTTTACGATCGGCATTGCCGGAAAGATTTTCGCAAAGCTCCTGGCGGCGGCTTCGATCAGCTTTGAAGACCGCGCGATCGGCGCCGTCTTCGGCCTGGTGCGCGGCATCGTGATCGTCTGCGCGGTGGTGTTTGTGATGGGGCTCACGAGCGCCGTCAAAACCGGCTACTGGCGCAACTCGGTGCTGATTGTGCCCGCTGAGCGCGTGATCGACTTCTCGATGCCGTACCTGCCGGCGGCGATTGCCGACATGCGCAACCGCAGCTTGTAAAGATTTTTTTTCGGGCTCCGCGCGGAGTCCGTTTCTGCCAGGGATGCCGGGGCCAGGGAGGCCGCGGCGTCCGTGAGTTCGACTTTGGCCGCAAACGGTTTAGAATTCGGACTCTTTTCAAAATGTTTCCTTGAGGGAAAAATCGAAAATGTGCGGCATTGTGGGCATGATCAGCCAGAAACCCGTCAACCAGCGAATCTACGATGCGCTGCTGCTGCTGCAGCACCGCGGCCAGGACGCCGCGGGCATCGGCACGCTCGACGGGCTCACGTTTCACGTGCATAAGGCGATGGGCCTTGTGCGCGACGTCTTCAGAACGCGCAACATGCGCGACCTCACGGGGTGCACGGGCATTGGTCACGTGCGTTATCCCACGCAGGGGTGCGCAAGCTCCAACGAGGAAAGCCAGCCCTTCTACGTGAACGCCCCCTACGGCATTCTCTTCGCCCACAACGGCAACCTCACGAACGCCCATGATGTGGCCGTGGAGCTCTACAACCAGGACCGCCGCCACATCAACACCTCGAGCGACTCGGAGGTGCTTTTGAACGTGCTTGCCGACGAGCTCATGAAGATCGTGCCGCCCTCCGGACAGTTCACCCCCGAGGTGGCCTTTGAAGCCGTCAAGGGCGTGCACAAGCGCGTCAAGGGCGCCTACGCCGTCGTCGCCCTCATCGCCGGCAAAGGGCTTCTTGCCTTCCGTGATCCGCACGGCATCCGTCCGCTTTGCTACGGCATTCAAAAGCAGCCCGACGGCACGACCGACTATCTCGTGAGCTCGGAATCGGTGACGATGGTGGGTCTGGAGTACGAACTCGTGCGCGACATTGCGCCGGGCGAAGCGATCTTCATCACCAAGGACCGCGAGTTCTACAGCTGCCAGTGCGCGGAAAACCCGCAGCTCAACCCCTGCGCGTTCGAGTACGTCTACTTCGCCCGTCCCGACAGCTACATCGACGGCATCAGCGTCTACGGCGCCCGTCTGCGCCTGGGCGAGTATCTTGCCAACGAAGTGGCCGAAAAGCTTGACCTGCACGACATCGACGTGGTGATGCCGATTCCGGACTCCAGCCGCCCCTGCGCGCAGCAGCTCGCTGAAAAGCTCAAGATCACCTACCGCGAGGGCTTCATCAAGAACCGCTACGTGGGCCGCACCTTCATCATGCCGGGTCAGGAGATGCGCAAAAAGAGCGTGCGCCAGAAGTTGAACGCCATGCCCGTGGAGTTTGCCGGCAAGAACATTCTGCTGGTCGACGACTCCATCGTGCGCGGCACCACGATGAGCGAAATCGTGCGCATGGCCCGCGAGTCAGGCGCAAAGAAGGTCTATGTGGCGTCCTCCGCGCCGCGCGTGATGTACCCGAACGTCTACGGCATCGACATGCCGACCCGCTCGGAGCTGATCTGCGGACACGGCGCAACCGCCGAGGATGTGGCGCGCAAGATCGGCGCCGACGCGGTGATCTTCCAGACCATCGAAGGCTTGAAGGGGGCGCTGTCCGACCTCAATCCGGCGATTCCGCGCTTTGACTGCTCGTGCTTTGACGGCGAATATGTGACGGGCGACATCGACGAAGCCTATCTCGATGCGCTCGAGGCAAGCCGCAGCAAGCCCGTGCAGAAAAAGGACGACGACGAATAGTCCGCGTCCCAGCCAGTAGAAAAAAGAAAAAGAGACGGCCGGCGGTTTTTCCGGTGCGTCTCTTTTTTGTGTCCGGCGAAAGCGGAGGAGGGGTCAGCCTGCGCGGTGCATGTCCCGCCAGCGCGCCTTGATGCGGTCGGCGATTTCGGCAAGCCTGCGCTCGCACATGAGCCACGAGGCCGAGAGCATTTCCTCGGCCCCTTCGCAGACCCCCTCGACAGTTGCCATCTCAAACTTGTGCACGCCGAGTTCGGAGAAGACCGCGATCACGGCCTTGTCGGCGTGGTTGAGCGCTTCGCGGGAGCCCCCGGGGTTGAGGCCCGTGCTGCCGGAGCTTTGCAGGATCACCACGAGCTTGTTGTGCAGCAACCCGTAGAGGCGCTTGGCGTTGCGGCCTTCGCCGTAGGTGTAGGTGCGGCCCTCGCGCACGATGTTGTCGATCCAGGCCTTCAAAGGGGCGGGGATGCCGAAGTTGTAGACGGGGCAGGCGATGACGATCACGTCGCTTGCGAGCACTTCGCTGACCAGTTCATCGCTTTCCTTCAAGCGCG
Organism: uncultured Duodenibacillus sp.; assembly: GCA_944390145.1. GTDB lineage: Bacteria > Pseudomonadota > Gammaproteobacteria > Burkholderiales > Burkholderiaceae_F > Duodenibacillus. The sequence goes on along the minus strand of CALXOY010000033.1, from coordinate 1,439 downwards.
CCGCCTGCTCGGGCGTGCGGTCTGCGGGCGGGGTTCTCGCGGCGATCACAAAGCTCTGGTCAATCATTCCGGGCGGCTTGGAGGCCACGTCGCGCTCGACGACGCGCACGCCGCGGCCGCGGATGCTTTCGCGCAGAATCCTCGACATCTTGCGCGTATAGGAGCCCTGGTTTTCCTTGCGGATTTCAGAGGAAAAGGCGCTCGAATGAATGAAAAGAATCTGAGGCATGTCTAAAACCAAACAAATGGAGCTAGAGCGTAGCAAGCGCCTGTGAGTTTTGTATTTCAATTCGTAAGCGGCCAGTGTTTTTTGGAGGAACATAGGGACAACCGCCCATGAAATCTAGGTGCAACCACCAACTTAGGGGGCTACCCGCAACTACTTGGCCTGATTTGAATGGTTTTGAAAGAGTCTTGGCCTAGTCGGGGTATTGTCGGATGTCTTCCATCAGAAAGCTATTGATCAGTATCAAAATCAACCGGAAAATGACGGAAAGAGACGTGTTTCGATAGCTAAAGCGATTGCCCGGTGAAGGCACAGGCCATCCGTTCGATTTCGGCGTGCGCGATCCCGGCCGCTTCTGCACAGGTCCTCCAGCCGGCGACGGCCTCCTGCACTTCGCGGGCGATGGCAAGAGCCCGGTCGGGGTCAAACCCCCAGTCGGAGGACTGCGCCAGGAGCGCGGAAAGCGTGATGTCGCGCTGGCGGCTTTCGCCGTAGGTGAGGGTGAGGTGCGTTTTCGAAAGCGACGCATTGAGGTCGAAGGCCGGGGCAAGCTCCCAGCCGCGGGCGGTTTTGAGCAGCCCCTGATTGCGCAGATGATCGTCGCCGTCGTGAATCAGGCACTTGAAGACCGTGCGGCGCCAGAGCTCCTCCTTTTCGCGTTCGTGGTCGGTGCACAGGGCGTCGATCACACGCACCAGGTCGCGGTAGCTGCGCGGCTCGCGGTTGTCGGAGGCGCCCAGAAGCGCACGAAAGGAGAGATAGGGCAGGCGGTCGCCTGCATCCGTCCTGTCAAAGCGCCGTGCGGCGAAGATGCGGCCGCTGCCGCCCTCGGGATCGAGAAGCGCTGCCTGAGCGGTGCGCACGCCGGCCTTGGCTGCGAGCTGATACGCCGCGTACTCCCAGGCGGGCATGTCGCGGTCGTCGTTGATGCTCGAAAATTTGGCAATCGAAAGGCGCCCCTGATCATCCACAAAGGAGGCCTTGGGGCGCGAGCCCCCCAGGCACACGGCGTTTTCGGCAAAGACTTCGAGCGTTGCCGCCGAAAGCAGGTCTCCTTCTTCGATGCGGCGGGCTGCGGCGGCAAGTTCTGCGAGGTCGCTGATGCCGGGCAGCGTGTGCCGGCGCACGCCCACAAAACCGTTCGTGTCGCCAGCGGCAAAGCGCAGCGACCCCATGCGCTCGCCGTCGCAGACAAAGGCAAGAAGCGTCATGG
>CALXOY010000032.1 GCA_944390145.1 uncultured Duodenibacillus sp. | reverse complement strand
ATGATGTCTTTCTGATGGATAAAAACCGCTCTTTCGAGCCGCGCCGCAGCGTGGTACCTTGATCGTGATCGCAGATCACATACATGCGCTGCTCCTCAAAAGCTGTTCAAAAGAAATGAAGCGCGGTTTGGTCGCCGCAAGCTTCAGCAAGCGATCGAAAAGGAGGTTGGTGCCGGTCAATATCAGGGAGCCGGCGTCAACCTCTTTGCATATCCGCGCACGCCGTACAAGCCGCCGGCATCAACGCACCGGCGTTTCTCTGTTTGCCCATCCTTCCAACGCCGCAAAGTGCGCATCCATTGCGCCGCCTGAGCTCCTTTTGCGGGAGCCGATGCCGGTCGTCAGTGCGCTTTACAGTTTGATTAAAATCAAAACCCTGCAACTCTTAAGGACATCATTTCTTCTGGTGAAATGCCAGATATGCACCAAAAGAGTGCTCTTGGCGGCGGCAGGCGTTTTTTCAACGACTGCACGGCAGGCGATACAATGCCCGCCTGTCCCAACAAAACCGGTAAACCACCATGCCCATGACGGTCATCAACTCTGCTGCCAACGACAACATCAAGCGCTGGCGGAAAATCGCTGAAAATCCCCGGGAAGCCAAAAAGGCGGGCTTCACCCTGGCCGAAGGCATTCATCTCGCGGAAGTGATCCGCGACAAGAAGCCTGCGGTGCGCAGCGTCATTCTGCGTGAAAGCCGGGTGAGCGAAGAGGTGGCGGCGCTGGCTGAAGAGGTGGCCCGCGCGACGGGCGCAAAACTGCTCACCGTCGCAGACAAGCTCTACGACGCCGTCTGCCCGGTGGAAAACGGCACCGGCATCATGGTGGAGACGGCTGCGCACTTTGCAAGCCGCCCGGTGCGGCCGCTGGCCGAGGACGCGCTCTATCTGGACGGCGTGCAGGACGCGGGCAACATGGGCACGCTCATTCGCACCGCCCTGGCCTCCGGCGTGCGGCATGTTGCCGCGAGTCCCGGTTCTGCGGGCTTCTGGGCTCCCAAGGTGCTGCGCGCCGGCATGGGGGCTCATTTTAGCGTTCAGCTCTACGACAACGTGACGCCCGAGGAGATCCATACGCTTTTTGCCGGACGGATTCTCGCGGCCGACGCCCGCGGCGGGCGCGACCTTTTCCGCACGCCCGGCTGGGCGCAGGGGCCCGCGGTGTGGATGATGGGCGCTGAGGGGCCGGGACTTTCCATGCGTGCGCTCTCGGCCGCGACCGAGCTCTACTTGATTCCCATTGAAGAAGACTGCGAGTCCCTGAACGTCGGGGCTGCTGCCGCCGTCTGCCTCTTTGAGCTCAGAAGAAGGCGGCTTTTGGCGGAATAATTGATGTTCTCTAATAGAGAGGATGCAAAACAGGCGTCGTTTTCACCAAATGATGCCTTGTTTGATAGATAAAAACGCTTCAGGACGCGATTGAGCTCGTCGTGGTCCCGGGCGTCGTCTGTGGACTCGTGGCCGCTTTCGAACGTTTGGGTGTAGACGTCGCCAAACGCCTTTAAAGGCAAACCTTTTGTCCGGCATTGCACCGATGCAATTTTTGAAAACCGTGTTACTGCAGCGCGATTTTTAGAAAATCCGGCTGTCAATTATTTTTCATTTCGGCTGAGACCTCGGCTCCTTTCAAGCCCGAGGGTTTGTTCACAAACCGTCGGGTTCAGGTCGCTGGCGGACCTTTGGCGCCAGAATGAAGCTGACATCCGTTCTAAGAATCGCGTTGCAAAACGGGATTTTCTGGGAAAAAACTTTTTCTAAAAATCGCGTTGGCTTAACAGCAATTTTTGAAAACCGGGAATTGTTTGAGATCTTCGGCAAAATACCCCAGCGGTTGAAAGACGATCGGCATGAAGTAGTCTTTCGTCAAACCTCCTGTCGCGGAGCGGCTTACTGAATTAGCGCTCTATGCGCTATGACAGTGCCGTGTGGCACTGCCAAAAAAGGCAAAGGCCCAATCCGCGGGAACGGAAAGGGCCTTTTGTCGTTTCTTTAAGGAGGTAGGGCGATGAATTCTGAAAGCCATTCGCCATTCTCCGGAGAGTTGCTAGCACAGTGCGGGAGAAAATTTCGATTCCGGCTGCGGCTGCCCTTTGACCGTATGCGGGACAAGTGCAGTGCACGCACTTGGACTCCCGGTCCACTCAATCACTCACGATCCGGTGAGCCGGGAGGTTCTGGTGAATTGAGACCCACTTAAAGCAGGCCGGAAACAAGCACCACGACAATCAGAATCGGGCAGCCGATTGTGAGAATCCCGCGGAAAAGCGACATCGCTGCGTCGCTCGCGTTGGAACCGAGCCGGATCTCCTCCTTCATCATCTCCCAGCGCTTGACGCCCACCACTGCGCAGATCACGAGCCCGCCGATGGGCAGCGACAGGTTGCTGGTGAAGTAGTCGTAGAGGTCAAAGAAGGTGCGGTTGAAAAGGGGCTTGACGTCGGCAAGCGGCCCGAAGCTCAGGGTGCAGAGCGACCCCGCGGCAAACATGGCTAGTCCGCTCACAATCGTTGCGGTGACGCGCTTGACCTTGTATTCGTCGACGAGAAACGCGACGACCAACTCCATGAGCGACACGGAGCTAGTGATCGCCGCCATCATCAGGCAGGCGTAGAAGGCAAAGGCAAAGAGTTGTCCGAAGGGCAGCTGTGCAAACACCACCGGCATCGTCATGAAGGTGAGGCCGGGTCCCGCCGACGGATTGAGGTGAAAGGCAAAGACCGCCGGCATGATCATCAGGCCGCCCAGAATCGAGGCGGCGGTGGTGAGAAACGTGATCCAGGCGCAGCCGTTGATGAGGTTGGTTTCGCGCGAGAGGTAGCTGCCGTAGGTGAGCATGCAGCCGCAGCCGATGCAAAGCGAAAAGAAGGTGAAGCCCATGGCCGAGAGAAGACTCTCAAAGCTGAAGGCCTCCGGGTTCCAGCTAAAGAGGTAGGCAAGACCCGCTTCCGCTCCCGGCAGCGTAACGCCGCGCACGATCACCACCACGACGAGCACCAAAAGGAGCGGCATCAGCACCTTCGAGAGCTTTTCAATGCCGCGGCTGATTTCGTAGGCCACGACCCAGCCGGTGAGAAACAAAAAGAGCGCCTGAAAGCCGAGCGCCTTGGCCGGGTTGGCCACCAGGCCGTTGAAGATCGCCCCGAGCTCGGCCTCGTTTGTCGCAAGCCCCCGGCCCATCGCGGAGTCAAGGAGGTAGGAAAGGGTCCAGCCGCCGATCGTTGAGTAAAAGCAGAGCACGAGAAAGCCCGTGAGAACGCCCAGATAACCCCAGACCGTCCAGTTTTTGCCGGCAATCGCGCGGTAGGCCGTCACAATGCAGCCCTTGCCGGTGCGCCCGAGCGCGACTTCGGCAATGAGAAGCACCAACCCGAGCGTAAAGGAGAGCAGCACGTACGGAAACATGAAGACGCTGCCGCCGTTTGAGCCTGCAAGGTACGGGAACTTCCAGATGGCTCCCAGGCCGATCGCAGCGCCCGCGCTCGCAAGAATGAAGCCCAGGCGGCTCGTCCATGTGGATCGTGTATCAGACATGACCAATCCCTGAAATTTTCTTTTTGGTTTGATTTGGGGTCCGGCATAGGCGCAGGGCCCGCCGGCCGAAGCCTTCTTTATAGCACTTCTCCAAGCTACCTTTGCCGCGCTGTGCGCGCCTTTTTGCGGCGCATGAAAAAGAAAGGGCCGCGCTTCGTGAAAAAACGCGGTCCCTGGCGGCGGAAAACCTTTAGATGCCGGTGGCGATCACAACGAGCACAAGAAGCGGCGCAAGAAAGCGCAGCGAAAAGCGGATGAAGCTGTTGGCCGCGGCGCTGTAGCGGTGCACGAGGTTCACCTGCGCCTGCGTCGACTCCCAGGCCTTCCAGCCTGCAAGCAGCGCAATCGAAAGGCCGCCCACGGGCATCATGATGTTCGAGCAGAACCAGTCGAGGAAGTCGAAGATGATGCGCCCGAAGATCTTCACGTCGCCCAGGACGCCGAAGGAAAGCGCTGAGATGCAGCCCAGGGCCGCAAGCCCCGCGTAGCACAGTCCGCAGGCCGCGCCGCGCCCCATATGCCACTCGTTTTGCAGATAGGCGATGCAGACTTCGAGCAGCGACACGGAACTTGTGAGCGCCGCCACAAGCAGACACACGTTAAAGAGGATCATGAAGAACCACCCGAACGGGATCTGCGAGAAAATGTAGGGGATCGTGACAAAGACGAGGCCCGGGCCGGCGTTGGGGTCCTGCCCCATGGCAAAGACGGCGGGCATGATCATGAGGCCGGCTAAAAGCGCCGTTTGAATGGCAAGATAGGCGATCCACAGCGACGAGTTGGGGATGTCGGTCGTGTCCTTTAAGTACGCCCCGTAGGTCACCATGATGCCGCAGCCAAGCGACAGACTGAAAAAGGTAAAGCCCATGGCGTTTAAGACGCCCATCCAGGAGAGCTTGTCAAAGCTGAAGTCAAAGAGAAACTTCACGCCCTCCCAGGCGCCGGGCAGCGACAGCGACCGGATCATGATCGCAATCATGAGAATGAAAAGCGTGGGCAGCAGGTATTTGGAAAGCCGCTCGATGCCGTTGACAACGCCCAAAGCCACCACGCCGCAGGTGAGCGTCAGAAAGCCGATGTGCCACATGGAGTTGGCCGCACCGTCGGCCACAAGAGACCCGAACGCGCTTTGCAGCGCCTGCGCATCGCTGGTGACAAGTTCGCCGCACAGGCTGTCAAAGAGGTACTTCACGCACCAACCGCCAACCACCGAGTAGTAGGACAGAATCACAAAGGAGGTGATGACGGCGATGGCGCCGAAAACGGCGAAGAAGGGGCCCCCGAGGCTTTTCAAGGCATGCATGGCCGAGCCCCGGCCGGCACGCCCCACCACGAGTTCGGCAATGAGCAGCGTAATGCCGATCGTGAAGGTGAAGACGATGTAGGGGATGATGAAGCCCGAGCCGCCGTTGATGCCCGCCCAGAAGGGGAACTTCCAGATCGAGCCCAGGCCGATCGCCGAGCCCGCGCCGGCCAGAATAAAGCCGATGCGCGAACCCCAGGTTGTGGTATTTGTCGCCATGTTGTTCTTTGGTTTATGGTTTGCGAGGGAAAAGGGGGATGGGTTATGCCGGCGCTTCTTGTGAGCGCATCTTTTGTCAGGCACGCAATGGGCGAGGGCGCAAAAGCCGGCGCCCGGCATCGTCGTGCGTTCTAATTGCTTTTCCCTAAGCGCGCTATCTTAGCGCATTTGACTCAAGGCTAAAGCCTGCGATGAAAAACGTATGACTGCAGCTGGGCCCCTTGTTTTTTGCCGCAGCGCGGCGATAAATTGGCTCTTGCGTTGTGCAATTTTTTGCATACCGAGGCACACAACGCACCTTCGGACGTCTTCTGTTACCGCAGAGGCGGGCGGCGAACGGTATCAAGCCGGCAACTGCGCGCACCGCGCACGCCACCCACAATCAAGCGCCCTTGACCGCTGATTCACTTCCGGCGGAGGCATTCGAAGGTCAGAAAAGAAGACCTTGAATGCACAACCACAGGGACAAACACTTTTTCCATGCAGACAACAGAGAACGGTGCGGACGCCCCTCAGATGACGGGTGCGCAGATTCTCATCGAAGCGCTTCATGCCGAAGGGGTTGAGTATGTCTTCGGCTATCCGGGCGGCGCAGTGCTCCCGATCTACGATGAGATCTACAAGCAGAAGTACTTCAAGCATATTTTGGTGCGCCATGAGCAGGCCGCGGTGCATGCCGCCGACGCCTACTCGCGCTCGACCGACAAGATCGGCGTTGCGCTGGTGACCTCGGGCCCGGGCGCCACGAACGCCGTCACGGGCATTGCCACGGCCTACGCCGACAGCATTCCGCTTGTGGTCTTCAGCGGCCAGGTCGGCACGGGCCTGATCGGCACCGACGCCTTCCAGGAATGCGACACGGTGGGCATCACGCGTCCGTGCGTCAAGCACAACTACCTTGTCAAGGACGTGCGCGACCTTGCCGCCACCATCAAGAAGGCCTTCTACATCGCCCGCACCGGACGCCCCGGCCCCGTTCTCGTTGACCTGCCCAAGGACGTGCAGTGCGGCACGTGCGCCTTTGAGTATCCCAAGACCTGCGACATCGTGAGCTACCGGCCCATCACGCGCGGGCACAGCGGCCAGATCAAAAAGGCGATGCAGGTGCTGCTTTCGGCCAAGCGCCCGCTCCTTTATGTGGGCGGCGGCGCCACAAGCCGCAAGGCAAGCGAACTTGTGAACCGCTTTGCGCAGCTCACCGGCTACCCCGTCGTCTGCACCCTGATGGGCCTTGGCGCCTTTGACGGCACCGACGAAAAATTCCTCGGCATGGTCGGCATGCACGGCACCTATCAAGCCAACATGGCCATGCAAAACTGCGACGTGCTCTTTGCCGTGGGCGCGCGCTTTGACGACCGCGTGATCGGCTGCCCCGCAGACTTCGAGTCCAACCCCCACACGGTGGTGCAGATCGACATCGATCCGAGCTCGATTTCCAAGAACGTGAAGACCGACGTGCCGATCGTGGGCGACGTCTATGAAGTCTTAAAGGAGATGGTTCACATTCTGGAAAAGACCACCGACCGGCTCGACGATGATGATTTGAAGGCCTGGTACGGGCGCATCAACGGCTGGCGCACCATGCAGTGCCTCAAGTACCACGTCGACCCCGATGGTCCCATCCGTCCGCAGGCCGTGATCGAACGTGTCTGGCAGAAAACGAAGGGCGAGGCGATCTACGCAACCGACGTGGGCGAGCACCAGATGTGGGCTGCGCAGTACTTGAAGCTCCGTGAGCCCCGCAAGTGGCTCACCAGCGGCGGCCTCGGCACCATGGGCTACGGCTTTCCGGCTGCAATCGGCGCCTCGATCGCGCACCCCGATCAGGACGTGGTGTGCTTTACCGGCGACGGCTCGATTCAGATGAACATCCAGGAGCTCGGCACCGCCAAGCAGTACGGCGTCAAGCCCAAGATCTTCCTTTTGAACAACGCCTACCTCGGCATGGTCGCCGTCTGGCAGCGCGCCTACTACAACGGCCACATGAGCGAATCCGTGATGGAGGTGCAGCCTGACTTCGTGAAGCTCGTCGAGAGCTACGGGCACGTGGGCCTGCGCGCCACCAACTACGCCGAGCTCGATCAGTGCATTGAAGACGCCTTTGGCAAGTACAAGGACGACCTGGTCTTTGTCGACGTGCACATTGCGCGCGAAGAGCCGGTGCGTCCGATGGTGGGTCCCGGCCAGGGCCTCACCGACATGGTTCTTTCCGAGGAGAAGTAAAGATGGAATCCCGCCACATTCTTTCGGTTCTTCTGAAAAACACCTCGGGCGCGCTCTCGCGCGTGGTGGGCCTGTTCTCGGCCCGCGGCTACAACATCGAGTCCTTGACGGTGGCACCCACGGAGGCCGGCTCCATCTCGCGCATGACGATCGTCTCCTACGCAGACGAAAAGAAGATGGAGCAGATCACCAAGCACCTGAACCGCATCATCGAGGTGATCAAGGTCTACGACCTGATGGAAAGCGACTATGTCGAGCGCGAACTGATGCTCATCAAGGTGCGTGCGATCGGCCGCGACAGGGACGAGATGCTGCGCATCACGGAGATTTTCCGCGCACGCGTCATCGATGTGACAGACAAGACCTATACGATCGAGGTCACGGGCGACAGCCGCAAGCTTGACGCCTTCATGAAGTCGATCGACGAAAAGCTCATTTTGGAAACCGTTCGCACCGGAGCAAGCGGGATCGCCCGCGGCGAACGCATCCTGAAGATTTAACAACCGCTCCGACACCATGCTTTAATAGGGAGACAAGACATGAAAGTCTTTTACGACAAGGACGCCGACCTCTCACTCATCAAGAGCAAGAAGGTCGCCATCATCGGCTACGGCAGCCAGGGCCATGCCCATGCGCTCAACCTCCACGACTCAGGCTGCGACGTCGTCGTCGGCCTGCGCAAGGGCGGCGCTTCCTGGGCCAAGGCTGAAAACGCAGGCCTTACGGTCAAGACCATTGAAGAGGCCACCGAAGGCGCCGACGTGGTGATGATCCTTCTGCCCGACGAATACATCGCCGAGGTGTACAACAAGCAGATCGCCCCGCACATGAAGGAAGGTGCGGCTCTGGCCTTTGCCCACGGCTTTAACATCCACTACGCTCAGATCGTGCCGCGCAAGGACCTTGACGTCATCATGATCGCGCCGAAGGCCCCGGGCCACACTGTCCGCTCGACCTATGTCGCTGGCGCCGGCACCCCGATGCTGATTGCCGTCTTCCAGGACAACTCCTGCAAGGCCCACGACATTGCGCTCTCCTACGCATGCGCTGCTGGCGGCGGCCGCGCCGGCGTCATTGAAACGACGTTCCGCGCCGAGACCGAAACCGACCTCTTCGGCGAACAGGCCGTTCTCTGCGGCGGCCTCGTGCAGCTCATCAAGACGGGCTTTGAAACGCTCGTTGAAGCCGGCTACGAACCCGAAATGGCGTACTTCGAGTGCTGCCACGAGATGAAGTTGATCGTCGACCTCATCTACGAAGGCGGAATCGCCACGATGGACTACTCGATTTCCAACAACGCCGAGTACGGCCAGTACTACACCGGCCCGAAGATCATCAACGAGGAAAGCCGCAAGGCGATGCGCGAATGCCTGCGCAAGATCCAGAACGGCGAATACGCCAAGGACTTCCTGGTTGAATGCGCCCTGCACTATCCGACGCTCTCGGCCAACCGCCGTCTGACGAGCGAGCACGGCATCGAAGCGACCGGCGCCAAGCTGCGCGCGATGATGCCCTGGATTGCCGCCCACAAGCTCGTGGACAAGTCCAAGAACTAATCTGCGGCTGACAGTCCGCCGCCGGTCTTTTCCGGCGGCGGGACATCCTGCTACCTAAGCAAAACGCCCGCACAATGTGCGGGCGTTTTGCTTGGGGCCGTGAGCGCTTTAGTCGGCGTCGTAGGGGCGCCAGGCGCCCTTGCTCATCTTGAGATAGTCCTTGCCCTTGTACTCGAGGACCATCGCCTGGGCGTTTTCGCTCACCATGTGGGTGGTGGGCAGGTCGTTTACAAGTTCACCCATCGGCACGGCGCCCTCGGGCTTGCTGAAGTAGTTTGTCTCGATGACGCGGCCGATGAGTGTCGTGAGCGCGAGATAGCTCGTGTCGGACGTGACATGCACCGGCGTCTTTGGCAGTTTGTTGAGGCCAAAGAACTTCACCATCACCGGCACCTGCGTGATGCGGCGGCTCGGGATGTCGCGCAGGCGCGGCGTCTGGATGCGGTCGCCGCGCACGGCAGCACCGTGCTCGGGCACGACGATCAGCATCACCTTGCGCTTGGTGCGCTGGATCTCCACGAAGAACTTGTCAAGCGCATTGATGAACTCGCGGGCGCGCGGCTCAAACTCCTCCCAGCGCGACTGGTTGGGGCGGCGGTTG
>CALXOY010000031.1 GCA_944390145.1 uncultured Duodenibacillus sp. | reverse complement strand
AAGGTCCAGATCCTTTCTGGCGCGAAACGGCCCTCCTGAGCAGGTGAGCCACAGCCGGCACGTGCGGCGGTCTGCGGGACTCGCGGAGGCCAGGCACTGAAAGATCGCGTTGTGTTCGCTGTCCACCGGCAAAATCACTGCGCCCGACTCCTTGATCGTGCGCATCAACAGTTCACCACCGCACACCACGCTTTCCTTGTTGGCGTGCAGAATGCGCTTGCCGGCGCGGGCCGCGGCAAAGGTGGCGGGAACGCCCGCCGCACCCACCACGGCCACCAAAACGGCCTGCGCCTCGGGGTCGGCGGCAAGCTCCACGGCCGCGTCCGGCCCCGCCGCAATCTCCACGCCGCAGCACCCCCGGTCCTTCAAAGCGGCGGCAAGGGCGTCGACCTTGGAGGCATCCGCAAGCCCCAGACGCTTGACCCCGAACTCGGCGGCAATCTGCGCGAGCTTTTCCACATTCGTCGCAGCCGCAGCCGACACGAGGCGAAAGCGCTCCGGGTGGAGTCTTAACACCGCAAGCGCGCTTTTTCCCACGGAGCCTGTGGCTCCCAATAGACAGACGTTTTGCATTTTTTTAATCCTTCTTCACCGCCTCGCTGCTGCGCACAAGGCGCATGAGCGTAATCTCGTCCGTGGTGCCGAGCCGCAGCAAAAAGCCGTTCCAGACGTCGGTGCCCTGGTTCACATAAAGCTGCATCGGCCCCACCGGATAGAGTCCGCGCACGTAGCCGTTGTTTAATTTGGAGATCACGGGCTCGAGAGCTGTCACCTGTCCGCCGTGCGTGTGTCCGGAGAGCATGAGAGCCGCTTCGCTGCTGTAAAAGGGCGCGTACTTGGGCTGGTGCGAAAGCAGAATCCGCAGGTCGGCCTGCTGCGTGCCGCGGGCGGCCTTGTTGATGTCAGGCAGCTCCCGCCCGTAGCGCAGCGCCATGGGGTCGGTGAGCCCCAGCACGGCCACCTGGCGGCCGTTGATGGAAAGAAGCGCCGACTCGTTTCTTAAGAGCCGCATGTTCAAGGTCGGCAGAAATTTCATCCACCCCTCATAGTCCACGTAGTGCTCGTGGTTGCCTTCGATCGCAAAGACGCCGTATTTGGCCTTTAAATTTTTCAGCGGCAGAAGGTCTGCTCCGCGCTTTTCCGGCGTGCCGTCGACAAAGTCCCCGGTGACGGCGATGATGTCGGGCTTCAAAGCGTTCGTCTCCTGCACAACCTTTTCCATGCGGGGTGCAGTGAAGACCGAGGAGACGTGCAGGTCCGAGAGCTGCGCGATGGTGAGGCCGTCGAGCTCCTGCGGCAGGTTTTTCACCGGCACGTCCACCCGGATCACTTCAAGGCTTGCCACCGACTTCACCATGCCCACAGTCGAAAGCGCAGCCGCGCAGACCAAGATGATGACGGCCATCGCCCGGCTTTTTGCCAGATAGTTGAAGGGAAGCCCAATGATGCGCAGCGGAACGCTCAAGCACTCGCGCGCGATGATGAGAATGGCAAGCACCAGCGTGAAGTTCTGAAAGACGCTTCCGGCATACATCACCCAGGGCGGCAGATCGGGCGCCACCATCGAGCCCCCGATAAAGCGCGTGACGCTCGGAAACAGCGCCCCGGGCAGCACCACAAGCATCCAGTAGAGCTGCTTTTTGCGTTCATGCACGACGGGCATCACGCCCCTGACGTAGATGATTGCCGCCAGAACCAGATAGATCACGACAAAGCGCATGGCTCTATTCCTTTAAGTCTCCCGCTTCCGGGGTTTGCAGCGCTGCCTGCGGGGCGCGTTTGGCCTCGTCCGCCTTCTGCGAAATGACAAGTTTGACGCGCGTGCCGCTTTCAAAGACGTCCTTGGGGGCGTCCTCCACGGTCACCTGCGCCTCGATGCGCTGGGCGCGCTCGCGCATGATGTTGAGCCCCACATGGCGCTTGCTTCTGAGCTTGAGGATTTCCCAGTTGATGCCCACGCCGTTGTCGATCACCGAGAGCGTGAAGTCGTCTCCGGTTTCAATTTGAATGAGCACGCGCGTGGCCTTCGAGTGCTTGCGCACGTTGGCTAGCGCCTCCTGCATGATGAAGATCACCTGGATCTTCTGCCGGTCGGTGAGCTGCGCCTCGGGGCCTTTCATGGTGAGCGTCACCGGAAGCTTCGTCTGCGCTTCAAAGCGGTCGATCACCGTGTCGATCGCCTCCATGAAGCTTTCGGTGTGCACGCGCTCCCTAAAGTTCAGCAGGAGCTCGCGCACGTCTTCATAGGACTCCTGCACGCCCGCCTTGATCTGCGCCACGGTGGTGGTCACAAGCTCCTCGTCGTGCGTCTGCAGGCCGCTTTCCAAAAGCTGCACCTGAAGGTTTAAAAACGAAAGCGACTGGGCAATCGAGTCGTGCAGGCCCTGCGCCATGAGGTTTCGCTCCTGCACCACGGCGTACTGCTGCTCGCGCTCGACCAACCGCAGGCTGTCGACGGCGATCCCGAGATGCGAGCCGAAGCTCTCGTAGAGCTTGTAAGTCTGCGGCGGCAGCTGCGTTTCGGCGTTGTAGTACAAAAGGAAAAAGCCCAGGTCCTTGGCGCCGCTTCGGATGTGAA
>CALXOY010000030.1 GCA_944390145.1 uncultured Duodenibacillus sp. | reverse complement strand
ATAGCAAAAAACCTCCAGTTTCTCAACTGAAGGTCTTGCGAATTGGTGCCCAAGACTGGACTCGAACCAGCATGCCTCTCGGCGCTGCGACCTGAACACAGTGCGTCTACCAATTTCGCCACTTGGGCACTCGAAATTTCCGAGACGCGAATTATTGCGGAACAAAAATAAAAAGTCAACACCCGTCCGAAAAAATTCTTCATTTCGCTGCCCGCGAGCCGTTGGCAAAGGATGAACGGTCCGCCGGCCTTGTCATTTTTGCAAAGGCTTTCCTCCGGTAATATGGCACGCGTTGAGGCCGGCACGGACGTGAGGCCGCCTCGGTCGGTTGATTCCGACAGTAGTTTTTGCATCGAGAGCACAGTGAAGGATTTGAAACATGCAGAAGATGGTACCCGAGAAGCAAACCGGCACACAAAAAGCACGAAAAGGCGGCCAGAAGCAATCAGCGGCTGCGGCCGACAAGGCTTTTGTGCTGGCGATGGAGGCTCCTTTTTTTCGAACGGCCTTTGCCCAGCAGTACCGCGAGGCCTTCAAGGTGACGCATGCGGCGGCCAAGGCCGCCTTTGAAAGGCTTTTGGAAAGCGGCTGCATCGAGCAGGCCGACGACGCCCGGCACTTTCGCAAGGGACCGGCATTTCACAAGCAGGAGACGTTGGTGCGCCTCGTCGGCAACCGGACGGGCGACTTCAAGTTCAAAGACCTTTTGAAGGAACCCGACAAGATTGTTGAAGGCGTCAAATGCGTCAATCAGGCTTCCGGTCTGCTGCCGGGAGATGTGATCTTCGGCTCGTACAAGCGCAGCTACGGAACGGTTGAATTTTTCCCGGAGATTCTGGTTCAAAGAACGCTTGCCGAAGTCGTCTGCGGCGGCATCAGTCTGGCAAAAAACTTCGGCTTTGTGGAAGGCTGCAATTCGACGGTGAAGCTGGAGCGTTCGCCCGAAAATCGGGGCGAGCCCAAATCCCGGCAGTTTTTTACGGTGAAGCTCGACGACGCCTGCCTGCAGCCTTTTTCCAACATTGAGCCGCTCACGGGAAGGATCGCCCGCATCATCGGCGGCACCGACGACACGCAGGGCGAAATCGACATGACGCTCGCCCGTCTTGGCATTCCGTCGGCGTTTTCCGACGAGGCCATGCAGCAGGCCGCCTCGCTGCCCGATGTGGTCGACAGCGACCGCGAAGTCAGGGAGCGCGTGGATCTGCGCGACATCGGCTTTGTCACGATCGACGGCGAGGATGCCCGGGACTTCGACGACGCCGTCTGGTGCAAGCCCGCGGCGGGGGGCGGCTGGCGGCTGCTGGTTGCCATTGCCGACGTGAGCCACTACGTGCGGCCGCAGTCGCCGCTTGACGCCGATGCGCAGCAGCGCTGCACGAGCGTGTACTTTCCCACCCGCGTCGTGCCGATGCTGCCGGAAAAATTGAGCAACGGCTTGTGTTCGCTCAACCCCGGCGTGGACCGCTGCACGCTTGTCTGCGACATGCTTGTGTCGGCGGAGGGCGTGGTGACGGCCTATCAGTTCTATCCGGCGCTGATCTGCTCCAAGGCAAGACTCACCTACACCAGCGTCTGGGCGGCGTTAAACGGCGACGCGGCGGATTTTCTGGTGCGCGGCGGCAATCTCACCGACATCAACAACCTTTATGCGCTTTTCAAGGCCCTGCTCGCCCAGCGCAAAAAGCGCGGCGCGGCCGACTTCGCCACCAGTGAAACCGAGATCGTCACCGACGGGCAGACGCAAAAAATCATCGCCATCCGCAAGCGCGAGCACAACGATGCGCACCGCTTGATTGAGGAGTGCATGCTGGCGGCCAATGTGTGTGCGGCCGACTTTGTGAGCCTGAACAAGGCGCAGTGCCTCTACCGCGTGCACAAGGAGCCTGACGGCGCACGCTTGAGAAGCGTAAGCGATGTGTTGAAGGCCTTCGGCCTCACGCTCTCTGAAAAGGGAAAGCCCACGGCGGCCGACTATGCACGCGTGTCGGAGGAGGCCTCGCAGCTGTCCGCAGCCGAAGTGATCAACATGATGCTTTTAAGAAGCATGCAGCGCGCCTGCTACAGCAATGTCAAGGGCCGGCACTTCGGGCTCAATTACGACGCCTACACGCATTTCACCAGCCCCATCCGCCGCTATCCGGACCTCTTGGTGCACCGCACGATCCGGGCGATTCTGGAAGGGGGACGGTATGAACCCGTGCTTTGCGCCGAACCCTCGGAAGCAATGCTCGTGCGCATGAGCGAGCTCTTGAGCCAGGAGAAAAAGAAGGGGGCGCAGGAGAAAAGGCAGAAAACGCCCGCCAAAAACAGCGCCGCGGTCTGGGAGGTGCTCGGGCTTCTCACGTCGTCAGCCGAGCGCAGGGCCGATGAAGCCGCGCGCGACGTCGTCGCCTGGATGAAGGCCGACTTCATGAGCAGCTACACCGGGAAGGCCTTTGACGGCGTCATCACCGGAGCCAATCCCGCCGGGGTCTATGTGACGCTCACGGGCTTTTTCGTGGAGGGCTTTGTGCATGTGAGCCGCCTGGGCGGCAATGACTACTTCCACTACGACGAGCAGGCGATGCGCTTTGAGGGCGCCTACAGCCGTCAATGCTTTAATATCGGCGACAAAG
This sequence comes from uncultured Duodenibacillus sp., assembly GCA_944390145.1. Classification (GTDB taxonomy): domain Bacteria; phylum Pseudomonadota; class Gammaproteobacteria; order Burkholderiales; family Burkholderiaceae_F; genus Duodenibacillus. Next base: position 506 of record CALXOY010000030.1, on the reverse strand, counting down.
TGCAGGTGCGCGTCCATGAGGTTGACACCGGGACGCGCCGCATCGACTTTACGATGCTTGTCGACTACACAAGCCGGCAGCGCAAGAAATCAAGCAAGAAATCCAGGAAGCGTTTCGCATGAGCAAACAAGTTGTCCTCGCGGGCTTTCACGCAGTCAATGCCAGAGCCAAATTAAACCCGTCCTCCATCCGCGCCGTTTATGTGGACGCAAGCCGCCGCGACAAGCGCATGCAGCAGTGCAGGGACCGCCTTGCGCAGGACGGTGTGCGCATCATGCAGGCCGATGCGAAGCGGCTCGACGGAATGGCCCCCGGCATTCCGCATCAGGGCGTGGTGGCGCTTGCAGACGAACTCAAGCAGACGCTCACCTTTGACGAGCTTCTGGACAACATCACGCCGCAGACGCTGCTGCTGGTTTTGGACGGCGTCACCGATCCGAGAAACTTCGGGGCGTGCCTGCGCGTGGCCGACGCCGCGGGCGTGCAGGCCGTGATCGCCCCGCGCG